>CAZVHN010000578.1:0-5198 GCA_964626895.1 uncultured Chloracidobacterium sp.
GGCTACCGCAAATGGTTCTGTGGGTTGAGTGGCTCCAGTTCGCGGCGGAGTCCTGGGATCCAGCTTAAGCCCGCAATCTACCACGTTGAATTCTGAACTTCCAGAGTCCAAATGAACTAATCACGGAATGATTAGGGCTCAGGCGGAAAGTCTTTTTCATCGATCTCATCGATGACCTTGAGTTCAGCGCCATATTTCTGGTAGCCCCGGAAGCGGATCTCGTTGCGGCTTTGCACCACCTGTCCCTTATAGAACGTGGTGATTAAGACCTCTGAGCGGGTGGGTAGCACAAACTTATTCTCTCCGATGGTCACCCAGTCGTAATCGATCAAACTGCTGGCGGCGGTGATGGGAAAGCCTGGGGGGATCTCGGTAGCTATCTGTTCGAAGCGGAGAACGCGATTGGTTTCTCGGTCGATCCAAATTCGCCCGCGGGAACCAACGTTTGCGCTGGAAGTTTTATCGGCTGTCAGCGTCAGACGTGAATAAGGCTTCTTTACCTCGTATTCATAGACAATCGTGCGTCGGGTCTGCAGGAGGTCTGTGTCGACCGGCTTGAAGGTCGTTCTTGACTCTGGCTTGAAGAGGTCCGCCAAAGAAGAGATGTATTCGACTCCACTGGAGCTAGCTCCGCCTACATACTTGCTGAAGTCCTTGCTTTCTTTTACTTCCTTTCCCAGCGGCATACCATTGACCGTGAGAACCTTGTATTCTTCGCCGACGTTAGCGCGGTAGCTTACGGCGATGCTCAGGTTATCCAGGGGGATCCAGTTGTTGGTGTTTCCGTAAGCGGCAGTGCGCTTGATAAGTTGCTTAACAATGAAGTCCGGCATCGCCTCTGCGGCCGCCAACGTCGCCACCCGAGTGAGGGCAAGCAATTCGTTGGCTTCCGCCTCAGAGGGAAGAGCTGAGCCCGTCGGGTTTGTGCGCCGTCGTTCGGCCTCTTCCAGTGTCCGGCGCAGCAGGGCGTCGTTGCCGCTTTTGGTCGCTACCAGCGAGCGCAAACCGGAAGTCAGGGGGAAGGCAATGCCGCGGGTGCGAATCTCTTCGACTATTTCGTCGCGCTTCTCAGGATGCTGTGGCAACTGGTAAACGAGACTTACGATTTCTTTGCTTGTTAATGGACGGTTTTGACTCTGCGCATGAGTGCAACCTGACCAGATACAGACAGCGATTATCGCGGGAAGAACGGGCTTGAAAAACCTATACATCTGGAAAATCTTTCTAAAACGGACAGGTTAACCTGAGTCCGATGGAGCAATATCACGCTGTGGTTGCCTCGAGATTCTGAATGAGCTTAACCCATTGAGTGTGAAGACGGAAACTGTCAGATACGATTGCGTATGTTGCACGCACCACGAGCCGAGCCACTCAACGCACAGAACCATTTGCGGTAGCCAATGGATCCCAAGCACTCCGGCCCCCGCCAGAGCCATTTTGCTGGTGTTGAGTGCTGGGATCCATTGGCTACCGCAAATGGTTCTGTGCATTGAGCACGCTACTGACAACACAACTCGATGGCCTGCTTAAGTATCACTACGCATCGCTCAAGTTCGTCAATTGGCACAAACTCGCCTGTTTGATGGGCAACACGGATATTACCTGGACCCATAACCACAGCCTCGGCTCCGAGTTCGATCATCTGAGCTGCTTCGGTGCCGAAGGCAACTGTTCCTGCTTTTTCCCCTGAAAGCCTTTCCAGCAGCTGAACTATTTGTGAGTCGGCGGGAACTTCGAAGCCGGAATCAGCACGGCTGGCAATCACTTCCCACTCAAAGCCAGGGTCGAGCTTCTTTTCTTCCTCCAACGCCATCTGCAGCAGGTCGAGCAGGTAATTGGAGGGCTGGCCGGGGATTGGCCGCCACTCCAGCGTGAAGCGACATTCACCCGCGATCACATTCTTCGCGGTCCCCCCGCGAAGCACACCGACATTAAGCGTGGTGTAGGGCGGATCGAATGACTCATGCCGCCCGGCTTTCAAATCTTCGGCGATTTGTTCAAGGCGAACGATTACTCGCGCGGCGCGAAAAATTGCCGAAGCGCCGAGCGCCGGGTAGGCACTGTGGCCTTCGCGTCCGCGCACGATGATCTCCGCAAGACAGTAACCCTTTCCGGCCCGCATCGGTTGCAGAGAAGTTGGTTCGCCGACGATGCTGTAGCGCGCTCGCAGCGGGCGTGTATCGGCGAGCCGCTTAGCGCCCATCAATCCCACTTCTTCGTCGGCAGTGAAGATCAGCGCGAGCGGCTTGCGCAAAAGTTTTAGCTCAATGCCTTCGGTGGCGGCGAGAGCTGCGGCGATAAAGCCCTTCGTGTCGCAGGCGCCGCGCGCAACTAGTTTGCCTTCACGCTCGATAAGAGTGGTGGCCTCGATCCAGTTTGGGTCATAAGGAACGGTGTCGGTATGTCCGACCAGGGCGAGCTCTACGCTGGTGGCGTCGGAAAAGTCGGCTCCGGCAAGGGCAACCATGTTTATCTTCTCCACCCCATTCTCATCCGCGTAGGGAAATCGTTTCACAACGAGACCCATGGCCCGGCAACGATCTTCCAAAAACAAGATCATCTCCGCATTTGAGCGTGCTGAAACTGAATCAATACTGACGAGTTGTGCGAGAGTTTCTTTAGCTGTCATGTCTTCTAACTACTGCAATCGGGCTCGCTGCGGATCATGAGGTCAGTACCACCGCGCGGTAGCGGGTGGGTCATGAGTAGCGACTTCGTTCGGATTGATCGATGAGTAGCCATGACCCACCCGCTACCGCGCGGTGGTACTGACCTCATGACCCGCATCAAGTGTGATTCGGAACAAGAACCCAAGTCACTGATCCTATTCGACTCACGTTGGGACAGTACTGATCTAAAATCTAAAATCAACTCCAAAGCTTCTGTTGCAAACGAGAGAACTTCTCAACGATCTCATCCTGGGCAGCGTGTCGCCCATCCTCAACAATCCTCTTGCCGCCTACTACCACGTCTTTCACCGCGGTCCTCGAAAGAGAAAAAACAATGCTGGAAAGAAGATCATCCTCGGATGCGCCGGCAATTGAAGGGTCGTTGAGATCGACTGTAAAGAAATCCGCAGGGAGTCCCGATTCAAGGTTGCCGCTCGGTGCGCTAATGCTTTGAGCGCCATTGATAGTGGCGCAATCAAGGAGTCTGGATGCCAGGTCGGACTGTCCTGAGCGACCTTGTCCAGCCAGGACTGCGCGCTCCATCTTTTGCAGTCTTAAGTGATATTCAAGCTCGCGAGCGTCTTCGAGCAGATCAATTTGTACCTGACTATCGGTGCCCAGTGAAACGCGAACGTTTTCTTGGAACAATGTATCGACGGGGACTATCCCATCCCCGAGATTGCGCTCGGTGGTGGGACAAGCGCAGACCATGGCGCGAGCCTGGGCCAGCATGCGGGCCGCTTTGGGTGTGATATGGATCACGTGCACGCCGGTGAAGCGCTCGCTCAGCAGCCCTTCCGTTTCCAGCAGGGCCACGGGCGATCGGCCATACTCTTCAATGCACGCGGAAACTTCCGCCGGTTGCTCAGCTACATGCATATGAACCGGCAGTTTTTGCTCATTACCGAAGCGCACCACTTCTTTCAAGTAATTCAGCGGCGCGGCGCGCACGCTGTGAGGCGCTACTCCAACCCATGCCTGCCCAGCCAGCCCGTCAAGATCTTTTCGGAGTCTGGTGACGTGATCCAGGTAAACCTCCGAATCCGCTTCAATGAAGCGGGCCTGACGTGGGTTTGGTTCACTCTCGAAACCCGAGCGGGCGTAGGCGACCCGCAACAAAGCAATGCGCAAACCTACGTCGCGAGCGGCACGCACTACCTCCTTAGCGAGCAGATTCGGGTCATCGTAGGGAGTGCCATGCGGTTGGTTGTGAATGTAATGAAACTCTCCGACTGCGGTGATGCCGCTGAGGGCCATCTCCAGAAAAGCCATGCGCGACGCGTCGTAAAGGTCTTCCGGCGTGAGTCTGGTGGCGGCGCTGTACATCATTTCACGCCAGGTCCAGAAACTGTCCGTTTCGTTACGGGTGCGATATTCGGTGCGGCCGCGGATTACACGTTGGAAGGCGTGCGAGTGGGCATTGACCAGACCGGGAAGCATAGCGCGGTTTTTGAGGCGGACTGTTTTAGTAAATTCCGGGGCGGCGACAGATAGTCCAACAATCTTGCCGCCATCATCGCAAGCAATCCCTAATCGCGCCTCGAATTGGCCAGCCCTGTAAATCGAATCGGGCAGCCAGAGTGTTTTGTCAGGAGGATTCAAGATTAATAGTCTCGAGGTCCCGGAAGGGCGGTTTATCCCATTGCCGATTGCCAATTGCCGATTGCCAATTTGCGCCGGGCCGTCTTAATGGTCTTCTAATCGGCAATCGGCAATTGGAAATCGGCAATCGTTCCACGCTTTCAGGGTGAAGACTTAGCTCACGCTTTTAGCGTGAAGGGTCCCATCCCTGAAGGGGATGAATTCAATAGCCGTGGGCGAGCGTTTCGCGACGCCCACGGATAGGCGAAAAGAAAAAATGCCTGACCCTCCTAAGGTACTAGACGCGTAAGTCTAATGATTTCAACAACGGCGCTTTCGCGTCTTGTACCTCGCAATTAATAACGCGGGCCGCCCGCGTCGGATGCTGAAAGGGTCAAACGATTCAATTCCTCAGACATTGCGACAAGGTAAAGCCAGAACAGGTTACGGTTTGCGGCATCTTCAATTTTGCGAGGTTGGATCCTTTCAGGGTCAGGGAACGGCCATGACTTTCCGGGGGCGCGGCCCCCGGCTATTAACTTCCACGCCTTCAGCGTGAAGACTTAGCCCTATGCTTTCAGCGTTCCAATGAAAGTCTTTAAACAGGGCACAATGTCACTAGGACTTGTTCGTTTTCTTCGCCGCAATCCACTGCACAACATTTCGCTCCAGCACATCCAGCGGCACAGCTCCTGAACCGAGCACTACGTCATGAAACTCGCGGATATCGAAGTTCGCTCCCAACTCGCGGCCCGCGCGAGCGCGCAACTCTTTGATCTTCAATTCCCCGGTCTTGTAAGCCAGGGCCTGGCCGGGCCAGGCAATGTAACGGTCAACCTCGTTGATGATATCGAGTTCCTGCTTGGCGGCATTCTCCATGAAATAATCGATCGCTTGTTTCCGCGTCCAGCGCATCTGGTGAATGCCAGTATCGACGACGAGACGGAT
>CAZVHN010000579.1:0-6431 GCA_964626895.1 uncultured Chloracidobacterium sp.
CGCGGGCGCCGCGCTCAATTAGTCGGAGACCGGCGGCCGAACCTCCGAGCGAGCCGGTAACGAACAGATGATCACCGGGCTTTGCCCCGGACCGAAAAACCGCGTTCCCGTGAGCGCACTCGCCCAATACGATTGAATCAATAACAATTTGCTTGGGGGCGCGTGAGAGGTCACCGCCAATCAGCCGCACCTCATAGCCGTAAGCCAGGCTGAGGATTCCTTCATACAACTCAGCGACGAAATCAGAGGCCCAGGTGTCTGACGGTATGCCGAGCGAAACGAGTGCCCAACGCGGTCGTGCTCCCATAGCCGCGATATCTGAAAGCGAAACAGCCAGCGCTTTGTGTCCGAGCAAACGTGGTTGCGTAGCGTCGCGACGAAAGTCGATATCTTCCACGAGCAGATCCGCGGACACTACAGTGTCGCGCCCAGCGATCTGTTTGATCACGGCGGCGTCATCACCAATTCCGCGCAACAATTCTGACGGATATCCGCGGGCTTCCGTCTGGGTCCGGAGATGGTCGATGAAATCAAACTCGTTCATTTTGAATTTCGAATTGCGAACTTCAGAAATAGACTGGCCGCGGATTAACGCGGATTACACAGATCTGAAAAAGCTTTCCTTGAATGATTCACTTGGCCGCTCTTTTGCTTCAGTGATTCCTTTGCTCACTCTTCTCTTCCGAAACTGATTTGCATTCGGTCTTTCTCAAATCCGCGTTTATCAGCCTAAATCCGCGGCTGATTTCGTCCGTTGCAAATTCGCAATCCGAAATTCATCTAGAGGTTGCGACGAAGTGAATCGAGCCCTGCTTCGATCGTTTCGATTGATGTGGAAAAGGAAAAACGCAGATGACCCTCGCCGTGTTCACCAAAGACGACACCGGGGACAGTCGCCACCTGGGCACGGTCGAGCAGGACTTCAGCAGCTTCGCGACTGTCATTGCTGATACGCCTTACATCGGGAAAGGCGTAGAAGGCGCCGGCAGGCGTTTCGCACGTTAGTCCCAGCTCATTCAAACCCGCTAAAAGTAAATCACGGCGCAGGCGATATGCGGCGCGATGCTCTTCGAGAATGTTCGAGTTCGTATTGAAGGCGGCAAGACCGGCCCACTGTGTTGGCGTGGAGACCCCGTTAGACGAATAGAGTGTTGTCTTGCGCAAGCCGGTCATCCAGGGCTCGCAAGCCACGGTGTAGCCGAGACGCCATCCGGTCATCGCGTACGACTTTGAGAAAGTGAAGCAGGTGATTGTCCGCTCAAACATTCCTTCGATCGAGGCAACGGAAAAATGCTCACCGTCGTAAACGAGATCCTCATATGCCTCATCGGCGATCACAATCAGGTCGCGAGCTTGGGCGAAACGCGCCACAGCTTTCGCTTCTTCCCGTGTGAAGACTACGCCGGTCGGATTCTGCGGGGTGTTGTAGTAGATGGCCCTGGTGCGATCGCCGGTGTAGCGCTTAAGCGTCTCCTCAAAGCCCTCCGCTCGAGCAACTCCGGTTGGCACCAGAACCGCCTTTCCCTGACAGTGAGAAATCAGATCCTTTATTGGTGTCCAGTAAGGCGAGAAGACAAGAACTTCTTCGCCAGGATTCACGACTGACTGAAAGGCACTAAACAATCCTTGCATGCCGCCGTTTACAACGATGACGTCCGTGTCTCGCGCGGGAATATGGTTCTTGTCCCGCAGTTTTTCCGCTATGGAAGCGCGGAGTTCCGGAATCCCTGAGGACGGTGCGTAGCGAGTGCGGTTCTCCCCAAGGGCGTGCACCATGGCTGATTTTATGAAGTCGGGAGTGTTCATGTAAGGCTCTCCCCCCTCAAATTGATAAACCGTCGCGCCGGATGCGCGGAGTTTCATTATGCGATTGCGAATATTTACGATGTCGGAAAAACCAATTTCATCGAGCCGCGTGGCGAGACGGAAGGCGGTAGGCGACGTGGTCACTGTTTGCAATGATCCTCCACTGGACGGCTGCTTCATGTGCGGGAATAACGCGTGATTATAACTTGCTGACCAGATGCCGTCTAGCGAGGGTGCAGATCAAAGGGTTGCGAGTTTATGGCTCCGCAGAGGAGACAAAAGCTTATACGTTACCTTTAAGACTTAGTTTTAACTGAGCACGGCTAAATATAAGTGTTGACACGCGAAATGCTGCCCTTGTAACATGCCCTCGTCCCAGCAGGCGGCCTGAACACGCCGCCATCTTCTTTGACTTCCTGGAAGCCAGCGATTAGAGAAAACTTCATGCTGCGACCCGAACGAGGTTGGAACCGGCCAGCGGGGCGTCCTTTAATACTTCGGGAGATCAGAAAAGAAATATGAAGCTCATCCTTTCCACACTGGCAGCCACGCTTGCCGTTTTGGCGCCGGTTATGGCCGCCGCCCAGCAGCCCGCGACGGGGCGCCCAGCCGTGCCCTCGGCTCAGAGGCCCCCTGCTGCGAGTCCCACGGCGCCGCAGAACACCGGCGTAATTGCAGACGGCAAAATCGCCATCATTGATACGGAGGCTTTCGCCGATCCGAAAACGGGGATTTCCCGGCTCGTCAGCGCCCTCGAAGTAGTGAACCGCGAATTTACGCCGCGCAGCGATGAGCTTCAGAAATTGCGAGCTCAGTATGAGCAGCTGGGCAAAGACATCGAGGCGACCAGAATCTTGGAAGATCAAAAAGCGCGAAACGCGAAGATCGAGCAGGCAGAGGCATTAAAGAAGGACATCGAGCGAAAGACTCAAGATGCCCAGAGCGCTTACCAGAAACGGCTGCGCGAAGCGACTGAAGCGGTCTACAAGGATATCAGTCCCGCGCTTCAGGCGTTTGCCCGACAGCGCGGTGTGAATGTGATCTTCGATGTAAGCAAGCTGGGCGAAGTCATGTTCGTTGTCAACGCTAGTGTGGATCTGACGCGAGCCTTCATCACCGACTACAACCAACGCAACCCGGTGACCGCCGCACCAGCCAAGCAATAAACGTCTGGAATGTTCGTGGGTGCTCGCTGCTGAGCTGGGAAAAACTTCGAAGACAAATCCGCGTTTTGAATTATGAGTCGTCCGGCTGTCGCCATACCTGAGAAACTCTTCTTCAAGATTGGTGAAGTTTGCGAGCTCGCCGGTGTGCAAGCGCATGTGTTGCGCTATTGGGAGTCTGAGTTTCCGATGCTCGACCCACAAAAGAATCGCGCCGGGCAAAGAGTTTATCGCAAGCGTGATGTGGAGATGGCGCTGAGAATTAAGGAACTGCTCTATGAGGACCAGTACACGATAGCTGGAGCGAAGAAAAGACTTGCGAATGACCTGCGCGGTGGCAAAATCAAAACCGGAACGGGTGAAGGCGGAGAGGGATACGCGTCTTCGACTTCAGCCAACGAAAAGTCGGCAGCGCAAAGACTCTCAAAAGTTGCAAGCGCGCGCCTCGGTTCAAGTGATGGAATAAAGACTGCTGAGGATCGCAACGCCCTGCGACGGCTCGCCTCTGAGCTGAGGGAACTACTCTCAATGCTCGAGAAAGAGAGCCTGGCGTCCAAGAAGTAACGCTAGTTGTTGGCAGTTTAGAGTTCAAGCTTTAGCTTGTCCGCACCGGTAAGCCGCAACCTAAAGGTTGAACTCTGAACTTCCAGACTCAAAATGAAGTAACCGCTAGTTACTGCATTTGACAATTAAGCTTTTCCAGACATACTTAATTCTCTTTACGGGACGTGGCGCAGCCTGGTAGCGCGCACGCTTGGGGTGCGTGAGGTCCCGAGTTCGAATCTCGGCGTCCCGACCATTTTCAGGGCCTCCAATTGGCAAGATTGGAAGCCCTGATTGCTTGATAGGACCACTGTTTCAGTGGTGGCAGTTTTTCTGGTTGATCTTGCGACGCCAGAGCAGCGCGGCCCCAGCCGTAAAAAATACTGCGGTCACAAGCGCGTAACCGATGCCCGGCTCTCGTAGTCCTGTAGCACGCAGACTGATCTCGTGAAGCACGTTAATGGTCCCTAAGAGAATCAGACAGTGACCGGCCATTTTAAATATCCTCACCTTGATATCTCCTTTTTAGCGATCTAACGCTTAGACATCTGTTTTAAGGAAAGGTTCCCTCGGCGCTCGGCTCTTGTCCTAACCCATCGCACCATCTTTGAGGTCAACGATCACAATTTCTGAAGTCAGGGTTTTGTGGACTGGGCACTTGTGCGAAATCTCTTGCAAACGCGCCCGTTGCTGATCACTCAAATTACCCTCAAAAGAGACCGCGCGCTCGATGCGATGGACGAAGCCGTCCTGCGAGCGTTCACACTCCTCACAGTCTTTGGCGTGAATTCTTTGCTGGCGTAGACGCACAGTTACCCGCTCGAGCGGCCACCCTTTTCGTCGCGCATAAAGCATTGTGGTCATCGAAATACAACTGCCGAGCGCACCCAATAACAAGGTGTAGGGATCGGGACCGGCATCTTCACCCCCGGCTTCGCTGGGCTCGTCCGTGATGAAGGTGTGAGCGCCATAGCGCACTTCGTTCTGAAGATTTACCTGGGAAGTTACAGTGACATCGCTCATTGAGCAGGCCCCTTCTGCTGGTATACTGCGCCCGTGGAATTTCAAAATTATCCCTCACCGGAGACCACTTTTGAAAGGTAACATTGTAGGGGCGGCACTCCGTGGCCGCCCGTTTGCGCAACTCACTTCTTTCGTGATCACCCTGTCTCTGCGACGCTGGGGTGCCCACGGAGGGACACCCCTACAATTGTGTCGCCGTCTTGAGGTCTAGTCATGTCTGCATCCCTTTTTCACCTTGAGTCTTTGCTGGCGCCGATATCTCTGGATGAGTTTTTCTCCAACCACTGGGAGAAAGCCCCACTGGTTTGTGCACGACGCGAGCCATCTCATTACCAGGCGCTGCTCGGCGTTTCCGATATCGACTTCATCGTCTCGTCAGCTTTCACCATGGATAAGGCGGCAGTAGAAGCGTTGGGCACTGCGGAGGTCAAGAAGTTTCTCAAAGGAGACTTCGCCACGCACGTTTCAGAGTTGTATGACGCGTACCGCCGTGGATCCACTATTCGCGTCAACCGGGTGCAGCGCTATTGGAAGCCCATGCGCGAGTTGTGCAGATCGTTGGAACAGTCGTTTGAATTTCCGGTGCGTGCGAACCTTTACTGCACTCCGGCGTCGGCCGCTCCCTCCAGGCGTCATTACGACACCCACGACGTGCTCGTACTGCAAATTTCCGGACGTAAGAACTGGCGCCTCTTTCAGCCACTGGTGCAACTGCCCCTGGCTACAGTTCCGCCGCTGCCGTTCGAGGAACGGACCGAGATGCTGAAATACGCGCGCGGCGGCCCCAGGAAGGGGCGCGCGAGCGTCAGAGAAGATGAATGCGGCCAGCCGATCAGTGAGTTCGCGCTTGAGGCCGGCGACCTTTTATACATGCCGCGCGGGTTCCTTCACGAAGCCTGGACCACCGATGAGCCCTCGACGCACGTCACCGTCGGGCTTCACGTCGTGCGGTGGCTCGACCTTATTTCAGTAGCCCTGGCCCAGGTCAGCAACCGCGACGTGCGGTTCCGCCAGGCACTCCCCACAGGCCCCGATGCCCGAAATGAATTGGAGGAGTTGTTCTCTCTGCTCGTGGAGGTGTTTGCCCGGCAAGCCAACCTCAAGGATGCTGCTGAGGAACTCGCGAGTAGTTTTGTGCAGAGCAGGCAAGCGGTTGGCGATGGCACGCTGGCCGGTTCCATCCCTACCGCCGACATCGATAGGAGTACGCTCCTTGAGCATAGACCTGGACTCCTCTGCCGCTTCGCACAAAATGGAGGCGCCGTGGGAATCGTTTCTGCGCACAGTGCGTTGTGGATGCCACCGGGTTTCGATGAGGCGTTGCGCTTCATTGCGGCGACGCGGGAGTTTCGCGCAGGTGAGATTCCCGGCCAGATGACGGATAACAGCAAACTCTCGTTAGCTCGCCGTCTGATTCAGGACGGGTTTTTGAGAATCGGCGGGGCGGATGGGTAAGGGCTGTACCCGACTGACCTGCTCATTTTGTGGCTTCGACGAACATCGAAAACTTTATCTCGGCGTGCGTGTGTCCGGCTATTCGCGACGCCGCGTCTATCCGCAAATCCTCATGTTTACTTTCCGTGTATTTTGAACGCTCGACGCTGGTAAACCCCGCTTGGCGCAAAACGTGGCTAAGTGTTTCGAAGTCGTAACCGTGCTTGTGTCCCCAAAAGCTTCCCGGTTTGACTCCCGCGCCCACATTCTTCAGGACTAACTCTAGAGGCGTGGCGGCTGATTGGCTGGAGCGCGACCAGAGCCTCCTGCGCGTTTCAAAATAACCTTCGTCGTTTTGCACGTAAGCTCGCATGCACTTCTCAATATCCGGTACAACTACGCGCGCAACGCCTCCGGGCCTGAGCACGCGATGAGCGTCACGCAGAAGTTCCAGAGCTTCTC
>CAZVHN010000580.1:0-4057 GCA_964626895.1 uncultured Chloracidobacterium sp.
GGTTGGATAGTTGTCTCAGTGTTGAGTGGCGGTAGAGTGGCCCCACTGCGACTATGCACAAGGCTTCGGGTATAATTCCCCGCCAGCAGATCGAAAGCTCGAAGACAACATTGAGAAAAAGGATCGGGCGGGAACCAACAAGCACTACTTCCGAAGTACACCGTCTTCCGGACTCATGATTATTTCGCTCGTGCTTGCGTTGTTCGTCACCGCCAGCGGCACGATTACCACTTACCTCTTCGACGAAGTTGCGTCCTTTGCTTCTCGTCTCTGCGCCGGCGCCTGTATCGGTCTGGCGGCGTTAGGACTGATTGGGTTCGTATTCGCATCCTTCCTGGGACTCACGCCATTAGTCATTGCCCTAACAGCCCTGGCCCTGGCGAGTCCATTCCTGGCGCTGCGGGATCCAGTCCGCTGGAAAGCGATAGCACATGACTTGTCCACTTCCTCGCAAAGCATCGGACGCGCCTTGCTTCATCCCAGCAAAGCTCCGCTTGGGTACATTCTTTTCTACGCCGCGGTCTCAGTGATTCTCTGGCGGGTATTCGGTCGCGCAATGATCGAAGTGCCGGATGGGATCTACACCGGTGTGCTGAACAACTTCGGCGATCTGCCATTCCACTTGAGCGTCATCACCAGCTTCGCTTATGGAAATAACTTTCCTCCTGAAGATCCCACGTATGCCGGTGTGCGCTTTACTTATCCCTTTCTCACTGACTTTGTGTCCGCAATCTTTGTGCGCTGCGGGGCAGATCTGCGCCAATCGATGTTCATCGAGAATTTCATCCTGGGAGTCTCATTCGTGGGGTTGTTGCACCGCTGGGCGCTTGAGATGTTGCGAGATCGCCTTGCTGCCGTGATCACGCCGCTACTGGTGATTCTAAACGGGGGTTTCGGTTGGGTGTTCTTGTGGGAACAAGCGAAGCAATACGATCAAGGTCTCTCGGCGATGCTCAAGAGTATTCCCAACTCTCTTACGATTATTCCAAACACAACCTGGCGTTGGGGCAACGCGATATCCACGCTGCTGGTCCCGCAGCGAGGCATGCTGCTCGGGTTACCGATCGCGGTCATAGTGTTTACGCAATGGTGGGTGGCCACGAACAACACGGAGACGGGGAGAAGGGGAGACACGGGGAAGAACGAAACGGCGACAGCGGGACGGGGAGAGGGGGCGACGGGTGATCGAAAGAGTAAGAGGAGGAAGCAAAAGAAGCTGACGGCGCGACACGGTAAACAGCATCTCCGCGTCTCCCCGTCTCCGCTTCTCCCTGTCTCATCCGCCCACCGCATGGTAGCCGCCGGCATCATCGCCGGCTTGCTGCCGCTGGTTCACGCCCATAGTTTCGTAGCAGTGATGGCGGTGGGAGGGATTATCGCACTGGTCCAACGACGCTGGCGTGATTGGATACTGTTCTTTCTTGCGGCTTCGCTGGTTGCTCTTCCCCAAATGTGGTGGTCGACACACAACAGCTCGGTTGACGCTGCCACTTTCTTTGATTGGCAGTTCGGCTGGGATCGCGGCCAAGATAATCCTGTCTGGTTCTGGTTAAAGAACACCGGACTATTCATTCCGTTGATCCTGGCGGCCATTCTCTGGCTTGGCAAGAAACGTCTCGTGTCGCGACGACTACTCCTTTTCTATTTGCCTTTCACGCTTTGTTTCATTGTTCCAAATCTGGTCAAGATGGCCCCGTGGGTGTGGGACAATATCAAGGTCCTGTTCTACTGGTGGTTGGCCTCCGCTCCGATAGTGGCCCTGCTGCTGGCCCGTCTTTGGCATCAGCGCGGTCTGCGCCGCATACTTGCCGTCGTGCTATTCGTTTGCGTAACGCTCGCGGGGAGCGTGGACGTTGCGACTATCGTTCTCAGCTCCGCCAAGTATCAGGTGTTTGATCGTCCGGGAATTCAGTTCGCGGAGATCGTCAAACGTGAGACCGAGCCGCGGGCCGGAATTGTTCATGCTCCAGTACACAATCATCCGGTGTTTCTGACCGGCAGACGATCCTTAATGGGTTATCCTGGGCACATCTGGACTCATGGTCTTGATTACATTCAGCGTGAAAGCGAGATCAAGCGGCTTTACACAGGCGGGCCCGACGCGGTCGGACTGATAGGGAAATATGACATCAAGTATGCGGTGCTCGGTCCGCATGAACGTAACGTGGCCAACGTAAACGATCAGTTCTTTTCGAGCTTTACGAAGGTAGGAGAAGCAGGTGGGTACCGCCTCTACAAAATCGCGCAACCGTAAGAAGAATCGTCGATCCGAAGTCGCGCCGCCGAAGATAACACCGCCGGACGTTTTCAGGTCGCCTCAGACGCGCGACCTTTCAGATCGGACCTGGCTCATTTGCAGCCTCTTCATCATGGCTGTGGGAGCAATTCTCCGTTTGTACAATCTCAGTCTCGTGCCCTTTCATCATGACGAGGGAGTTAATGGAAACTTCCTCGTCCGGCTCGTGCGTGAAGGGTTTTACCACTACGATCCCGCGAACTATCACGGTCCAACTCTCTATTACTTTTCCGCCATAATCCCCTGGATCTTGAGATTTCTTTTTGGTCAGTCAGCTCAAAACAGCTACGGACTAAACACCGTGACTGTGAGGGCCGTGCCCGCACTGTTTGGCCTGGGGACCATCTGGCTTGTGCTCCTCCTGCGCCGGCGAATCGGCACGGTCGGCACGCTCTGCGCCGCCGCGTTACTGGCTGTTTCGCCCGGAGCTGTTTATCTCTCTCGCTACTTCATCCACGAAACGCTGTTCGTCTTCTTCACGCTCGGAGTGGTTGTGGCTGGTTTGAAATACTACGAAGTCGGCAACCCTGTATACCTGTTGCTGGCATCGGTGTCGGCGGCGCTTCTTTTTGCAACCAAGGAGACAGCCGTAATTTCGGTCGCAGTATTGGCAATTGCTCTAGCAACAACACACCTTTACCTGTGGTTGAGGAACAGGTTCTTTCGTGAGAATCAGAGAGACCGCAAACAGCGGAGGTCAGAACGCGGGCGAAAAACCAGCCCGCAAACGAGTGCGCTGGAACGACTGGGCGGGGCAAAGAAATTAGCTCTTCTGGGTCTGATCGCGATTATCGTATTAGTCGGAGTGAACGTCCTTTTCTACTCGTCCTTTTTCACCAACTACCCAAAGGGCGTCTACGATGCCGTGAAGACTTTTGAGTTCTGGACCAAGACCGGAAAGGAAGCGCACGTTCAACCGATCACGACTTACGTCTGGTGGTTGTTGCGACAAGAGCCGCCGCTTATATTTCTGGGGACCATTGGAGCAGGGCTGATAGTTTGGAAACCTCGCAACACTTTCGCGTTGTTTTCAGCTTTGTGGGCGTTCGGCTTGCTGGCTGCTTATTCACTCATTCGCTACAAAACGCCGTGGCTCGTTCTAAATTTTGTGGTTCCGTTGGCGCTGATTAGTGGCTACGCAATACAAGTCATTTATGATTGGGGGTTGGGCGAGATTCGTCTGATCATCGGTATCATGCTCCTGGCAGTCGCGATCGGCGGATATAAGACAGTCGATCTAAACTTTTTCAACTACGACAACGACGCTCAGTCGTATGTCTACGTTTATGCGCACACCCGTCGAGAAATGTTGGCGCTGGTCGATGAGATTGAAAAGGTCGCCGAACGCACGAAGCGGGGCACCAAGACTGGGACCACTATCGTATCCCCGGACTATTGGCCTCTGCCATGGTACCTGCGCGACTACACGGGGGCGGGTTACCACGGCCGTATGACCTCCTCAACCGAACCAGCGATTATCGCTTCCGAAAGTCAGGGAGCAGAGGTTCAGACGAACTTCGGCGATCGTTACCAACAGGTACATTCAGGCTTTAACTCGGCTGGCAGTTATTCCCTCCGTCCGGGTGTGAATCTGCTTCTGTATGTCCGGCGTGATGCGCTTGGGCCACCACCGTAACCGATTCCTTGCCTTTTGGCTTTGACGCGAGCGACTCCGAGACACACGGTAGCTGTCCAAACGGGAGTCAGTGACCTTGAGGGGGCGAACGCGGTAAATAACGAGGTTAAAAGGTTAAACTGAAC
>CAZVHN010000581.1:0-5993 GCA_964626895.1 uncultured Chloracidobacterium sp.
GAGGCTAAAGCTGCGGGGAAAATCTTGATCGCGACGGTCCGATCCAACTCCGCATCAAGCGCCGGATACAACTCGCCCATCCCACCGGCGCCGGGTTGATTTTTGATCTCATGGCGGCCTAGACGAGCGCCGGGGGAATGCTTGGGCTCATGCGTACGGAAGCTGGGTTCGCCAGCGCCGAAAGAATTGCTAACAGACTTTAAGAAAAGCGCTAAAGAATGCTCTGGGCTATGGATTCATTCTAGGACATGATGGGCCATGACAGCCAGCACTGGATAGTGGGTCATTTACAAGTCACACTGTATATGAGCCACTACCCGGCACTATTCAGCATGGCTTGTTTGATGATGTAGCCGGAAAGATATCAGCGATAGGCAACCGCTCCCAGGCCCGGACGTTCGATAAGCGTGAGAATGCTCTCTGATTTTCGCTTTCAAGATCTCCGCTACACTTTCGTTTGTGAGCGAGAGGGGTTCACGAGATGGACATCATGTCGCTGTTGACACACACGCCCTTCCCTGATGTCAGCGGCTCGTACGCGTCGGATCTTGGTGATGTTCATCTCAGTGAACAAGGAACATCCCTGACCGATGCTATTACACCCGAACGGTGTCTTTGAGGGCGGCATCGAAGGCCGAGTCGTGAAGCTCATCTGGTGCGATAACTGCGCCGCTTCAAACAAGACGCGCGACCAGCCGTTCTGGTTTTCTCGCCGGACGGAAAACGGTTTGTCGGTCTGTGGTGGAACGAAGGCGGCACGAGCGGAGCCGGCGGACATTGGGAAGGAACTAGGAAAAGCAGCGAAGTTGGCACGTCCCTCAGTGGTCGGCTGGAGTCGAAGAACAGTTGACGAAAGACCGGGAAGAATTCGCACGCGCGCGTGTCTATGGCATCAACTTCGACTCATTCAGATCACATCAAAGATGAATCGAAACCGACGCTCGATAAGATCGTCAGCATGAAGCATCCCGGAATCCAGCTCACAGACCAATCCATCAGCAGTGTGGCTACCCACGGGTCCACTTTGCGGAAAGCGCGGAACACCGCTGATGATCTCAACGTGTCAGACACATCTCGGATTCGGCGATACTCCCGATCACCAGTTGCTCGGGGTCGAACTATATGGCTTTTGCTCTCTCCTTCCAGTTACCAGCGCCGCGAATCGTTCGAGCGGTCTACGCAGCCATCGCCCTCGCGTCAATTTCGGTTGTAGTTCCGAGTTTCCACAGAAAACCGCACCCGTGGCCAGTCGCCGAAGTGCCCATAGCCTTCTGGGCGTGGCGCACACAATCACCTGCCGAGGCTGATGTGCGTGCAGCGATTGAAAAGGCACAGGCTATGAGTCATCAAGCCTACAATGCTACTCACATTCGCGCGTAGCAGTTGTAGGGGTGTCCCTCTGTGGGCACCCCGTGTCGCGGTGATGACGGGATCTCGATAGAGGTGAGTGGCGGACGACGACGGGTGGCCGCGGAGTTTGCGGCGTTGAAGTAGGGAGCTTACAAAACGCGCGACGATCAGGGCACCCCCAAACGTGATGAGGCCAAGCGCCAGACTGGTAGCTGAGACCTCGAGGTTTCCGACCCTAAACTTGTAATTAAGATAAGACCAGACGCGGCTCAGCGGGCTGCCTGGTTCCTGCAGCCAGATCGCCAAAAACAACAGATTCGTGGACGCGAAGTTGGTCACTGCGAGAGTCTTAGAAACTTCAAGCCGTCAGCGTGCGCCCGAGGACGCGCGTAACGGCTCTTAGTATTGGACAGACACCTTGTCGTTATAGGACGTGCGGGGGCTGAATGTCTAGCCGTCAAGCTGGTTTGCACAAAAAGCTTGACTTTATAATGATGCAGTCTTAACGTTGGCTCGCTAAAAAAGAAAGCGCTGCATTCTCACGAGCTGCTATCCTCCTTTGCATACTCGGCATGCTGCCACGAAAATTTGTACGTTGTTTCTCGTCTTCGGTTCCTACCTCGCATCCACGGGGCCGAAGCATGGGACCGTTAACTCCAGTTTACCCGACATTTGAATTCCCAGGGATCCCTACTTTTTCACGACCACGACACTACCAGCCATGAACACAGAACAATTGCACACCTTGTTAGGTAGCCTTTCTGGACACTTGGTCAGCCGTGCCTCTCGCGAGGAGAGAGAGATCGAAAGCCTGAACAAGTTATTGTCTCGCTCGCTACTGCCCGAGGATCTAAAAGATCTAAAGAGCAGCAGCTTCGCATTCGAAGGGGCTGACTTGTTTTCACTGGACAATGTCCCTGCCGGACGCCTGGAAACGCTGCGATCCATCACGCAGAGAACGGTCGAAGAGGACGCGGCGCCTGAATTCAGAGCCTTCGTTAGAGAAGTGGGGGTACGGAGCACGCAGATCCATGCGTCTATGCCGCTGTGGGCGGGAGGCGCGGCAGTTGAAACGACCCTTGGGCCATTCACGCGCTCGGATGGGCGTCAGTTTTGGTTCGATTTCTTCAGAATTGAGAAGTTGGTCGCGCTTTACGTTCAGAACAGACCGAACCCCGTGCTGCTCTTCAAGGTCAGCACCGGGCTCCAGTTCATCAGTCGAATCCTGCCTCTGATCACGCAACCCTCGACGTCCTACAGACTGCCTGCCGGGAGCATCTGGATCAGTTCGCAGATACTGGCCTCTAACGCACCATCCGGGGATTACACCGGCCTGACCATCAAAGGCGGTTTGGTGACGCTAAGCGCAGCGCCGCAAACAATCAACGGCAAGCTCACGGTGTCGCCCACCACAGTGATCACCGTGAGACTGGAACTCCAGCAACCCGGCCTGACCGGCGCCGACCCTTCCAGCCCCTATGGCATTGATGCGCGTGAAGCGTCGTTGCAGTTACCGGAGATGCTCTCTTTTCATTTCTCAGGTGCTGGTCGGACTCTGGACGAGATCTCGAGCGCGCGCTGGGACGTTTTCGGTCACAGAGCATCTTTCGAGTGGAACAGAACGGGCACACCGCTCTATGACAATCTCACCCACCGGGTTCTGATCCCTTTCAATTGCTCAGAACCGGCATTCGAGATCCGCTCTTGCAACTCTCCATTTCACACGGTCCGGGGAAGGGCCCCCATCAGGAAGAGTGCCTGGGCGCTGCCCGCGGCGCCGATTGATATCGTCCATCCCACGGCTGCGTCAGGCATCGGGGCGCTGCTGGTTGGCTGCGGCGAGGGATTGACTAGTGCCTGGAAGGGTCTGCGAGACGGGGAACTCAATCTGACTCAGCCCTTCGTGATGTCCGAGCCTGGTCGCATTAGCATCTCCGATCCCGCCGCCAACAACTCGTTCGGTCAGCAGACTCTTAAGCTGTGGAAAGACGACCTGAACAAGTTTGGTACTACCGTCGATCTGTTTTACCCACAAACGACGCCTTTCTTTTATTTCACTTTTGCTGATGGCAATGAAGCGTTGATGATCTTAGGCAATGCTGACGTGAAGATCGACCGGCCTGTGACGGTGGTCGGGGAAGCGTTGCCGATTCACTCGAAGAACTCGCTGCTGATCCTGACGGCAAACAAGACCGTACGACTGGTCTATCTGTTTGACGACAACATCTTTATCGACAGCATCGACCAGACAAAAAAACCGCCATCGTTCCCCAAGCCGATAGCTCTGGCGCTGCACAACGCTCTGTTCAAGGTGACTCCGGTAAACGGCTGCGTGCTGTTTGGGAGTCTGGCTGAAGACTTCGTCAAAGTTACCCACGGCTTCCTGTATCTGACCTTTGGAATGTATGCCTACATTCCCACGCTCCCCGATCCTTACGCTGCCAACCTGGGAATTCTCAGAGGCCAATTTCGCCAGCAGCGGCTGACCGACACCCTTTCTGTGCCAACCATCTGGATGTGGCTCACTTGCCAGGTGATCTGGCAGCCAACCAACGTGCCGACGAAGAATCCGGACGACAAAGTGGAAGTCTCCTTCCATTTCGCGCCGTTGCAGAACCAGTTCCAGATGACCGCAACGTCGGCGGTGTCCACCAGTTCCGAAGGAGGCGCTGCCAATTCATCACTCCTCGCTCATCCACTGGTTGGGCTGTCTACCCTGCAAACGGACGTTGCTGCCGGCACCACTCTCATCGCCGGCCAGCCAGAGACTGCTGCAGTGGTTAAGCTCGAAGGGGAGGTCGACGAGGGCGACGCGGCAGACGACAAGAGCCTGCCTCTGCCTAACTACGGCGAGATTTGGGACCAGAGTACGGGATTTCTGCAACAGGATTGGTTTGCCCTGCTCGACGTGAGCACCAACGCCGATCTGCTGGGGATCAGTTTCGGAACATTTGCCAACCGTCGTCTGTTGATGGTTAGGACGCACAATGTCGCACCTCCCCCCGAGCAGTCGGTGGCCGGATTTCCTTTACAGGTGAAAGGCCTGGACGTGGTCAGTCAAGGCGTCAACGTTCGGGCCTTCACAGTGCCGCCGATTTCCTGGGAGCCGGTCTTCAATCTGACGCCGCCCGAAGTAAACGGTGATCCATCAGCCGGCTTCAACTATTACCCCGACGACGGCGGCCCCGCCCGCATTCTAAACTTCAGCGCCGACCAGGTGGCGTTGGCTCCAATCCCGCTCACAGACTTTCTGGTCGACAGTTACGCCGAGAACGACAAGTTTTTTGCTTTGGCGTTGTTCACGCTGCCATTCGGATTGAGAGCACTTGCCTTATTGAAGAAGGAATTCGAGAACGATGGTGCGACACAGGAAGGCACCAACCTCGTGCTGGCGCCGAAGTCGTTCGAGAACAACCTCAAAGGCGGGCGGCAACTTGAGATGGATGCAGGGACCTCACCCGTCGTGGGCGAAAGCAACATGTTCGTGGGCTGCACCGCGCAAATCAACAACGTGGTGGAAATGAACGGGTCTCAACTGGGCAACAGCACTCTCGGGCGCAGTGTGACCAAGATTTTTAACCGCGAGTTTATGCCCAAGACTCCTGGCGATATCACTCGCCCGAGGGGCGTGCCGCTCACCCGCATAGATCTGAGCGGATATGGCGCGACCACTTTCAGCAATTGGCTAAATCCCAAGGCCACTATTGCCTCGACCAGCCAGGCAAAGTTTGATGTTCTCATGGGTCGCTGTGCACACGAGATCATTCAGGTGAAGAGCATCATGTATCCGTGGGCGATCAGGGTCGTGCGGACAATCACGCTCCTGAGAACTTCGACCAACTACGTGTATCGACATGATAGTGGTTGGAAGGCGGAGAGCCACGGCAAGTTCGACTTCTCCTACTACGCAAACATGCTGAAAGACGGAAAGTTGATCCCCGTCCCGAAGCCGTCGCCGTATGAAATACACCCCGGCGTCGTGCTGGGTCTGTACAACGCAACGGAGATCAAGGAGACCCGCGATATCAAGCCCTTCGCAGGAACTGGTCCCCTTGTCTTGCAGCCTGGATCAACGTACGTAGACGCAGACGATGGCCGGGAGCGCGCCTTACCAGATACCAAGAATCTCCCAAACGAATACGAGTTGCAGCCGGTCTACTTCAACGCCGACGTGGAGATTGAAAACCCTGTCACGGGCTACGTCACGAAGGAGATTGACGGCGTAGAGAAGAAACTCATTCCCTCCAAACGCATCCTGGGTTTTGTCCAACTGGCACCGCGGGGAATGCCTATTCCGATCGATGTTTTTAAGGCCCTGATCGCCAGTCAGCAAGGGTCAATTGGCGGTCCTATCGACACCCTCGTGAACATCGGGAACAGTGGCCAGGAGATGCGTCTCAACCGGTTCGACATGAACAACTCTTTCGCCTTAAACGGAAGTGATCCGGTGCTCGTGGCCGCGGCTCGCGGCAACGTGATTCTGCCCAAGGATGGTTCCTGGACTCTGGTCAAGCATGAGCAAGGTACGGGAGCGGTAAGTCCCGTGCCGCAAGACTTGAGCGTGCCACTGATCCGCATCGGAAAACTGCGCAAGCCCAAACCGATGGTGATTATACCGCCAATGGACCTGCTGACCATTAAGA
>CAZVHN010000582.1:0-5288 GCA_964626895.1 uncultured Chloracidobacterium sp.
TTTTCGACGTAGTGCATGACTGCAGGTTTGTGTCACCTATGCAACACAGCTTACCAAATGGATGTTGAGATGGCGAGACCAAAAAGGACGGCTCAAGCCTCGCTAACTTGCAGGCCAGGAAGGTGGCTTGCCCCCGCTCGAGCGCCAACGGCGCGACTGGTTACTTCAGCTTTCAACTTACACGCCCACCGCTCAGGCCTGAGTGTTCTCAGTTAGAAGATTCTTTTCCTTCGTAGTGATATGCCCGTTGAGATATTACCCAACCAGTCGCGCCGTTGGCGCTCGAGCGGGGGCAAGCCACCCTTCCCGACCTGCAAATTACTGCACGAACTTTTGGGTTTTCATACAGCCTCTACCGTTCGTCGGTTCTGTAGTTTCATCGCCTGCGTGCTGCCCAAACTGCACCAGCACTCCGCGGTTGGTGGGACCGGCAAGGGATTCAAGGTTCAGAGCTGTTAGTTTTCTCTTCCCAGGTAACAAAGAAGAAGCGGTATTTGTCAGGGTCTTGCAACGTGATAAACCGCCCTCCCCACCCTTCTTCGATTGGCGGTTTCAACTCAACTCCACGTTCTCGCAGTCGCTCGTAAAAGTCGTCAACATCCTCTACGCCGAGAAAAAAATGAGCGCCCCGCCCACGTCGCAGCATCGTCTCCAGATTCTGGGCCAGCGTAATTCTCAACCGGCCGGCGCGTAACGTAGCCATGGGCGGATCGTTTTCGGGGCTATGTGATTCGATTCCGAAACCCAGTTCGCCGTGGTAGAAGGCCAGCGACTCCTCCAGGTTGTTAACTTCAAGAAAGAGTAAATCAAGTCCTGTTACGGTCATATACTGCTCGCCAAGCTGCACTATCCCACGCCGGTGAAGAGAAGATAGATACCGTATCCCCCGCCCACCACCGCAATCCAAAACATCGCTTCCTGCACCAGAGTGTGCCGGCGTAATGGGTGCGCAACCGGCAGCGATGCATTAACCGCAACCATCGCACCGCGGGCCATCATCACTCCGAAGAAAATTACGAAAAGCGCGAGTACTGCTAGAGGCCACAGAAACCAGATCCACTGGGAGCGAACCAAAAACAACAAGAACAAGCCCACCAACAGACAAAGCAAGGCGCTCAGACAATGACCAAATACTCCGACATCTCGAGCAGGTGGAGCGGCGGCGGGACGAAAGACTGCCGCGACGGGCTTGCGCCGTTGGGCATCGTAGTCGCGACGGATCGTTACGTCCTTCAGTACTCCATAGGCCTCGTTGAGAGACTTCATTTGCTCTTCGCTGCCGCCGCGATCCGGATGGAGGCGAGCCGCCCGTCGTTTGTAGAGTCTATCGATGTCGGGGCGTGATGCGCCTTCGTCTGCGCCCAGCACCGCGTAGTAGTCTTTGGTTGAATCGAACTCGCTCATTGTGGAGCTTTGATTTTAGCAAACTGCTGAAAAACAAACACGATCCACGAAACCACACAAAACCGCACGAAATGGATGCCTTAGTTCGAGTACTTCGTGGGATTTCCTAGCACCCCACGCGGGCTGCCCGCGTGGGGACCCCGCGTGGATCGCTTTACTGCTTCTTAGTCTCCAAAGGCTTCCGGCAGTTATGGTAACCTGCTTAGGATCTGATGAGGGTAAATTCCGTGGCACAATCCTTCGCCCCCGGCGATGATCTTGTTTTTCAACTCGAGAGCGGCTATGGCTTGCTACGCGTGCTGGCTGTCGATGGGCAGGGACCGGAAACCGTTTGGCATCTACTGGCTTACGATGATTTTTATCCCAACGTGGAAGCCGCAGAAGACGCCCTGTCCAAACCTGATTCGCTTACCGTGCGGAAAGCTCATCTGGCTCTAACCGACCGGGCCTTCGAGCGCACACCCGCAGCGCTACTGGGCAATCGCCCCGTGAGCGAGCAGGAGCTCTTACCGTATCGGCAATGGCTCAGATCGGAAGAAAGGGATGTATCGGATCGCTCGGCGCTCTTAATGCTTGGAATACGCTGAGCAGGTCGGCTCCTCGAGTGACCCGTGTCTAAGTGCGATGACAAATATGTCGAGGGGTAGACGAAGGCTTTGCTGTTGGCATTTGCATTCGGGCCCAGTCCCGTAGGGACGGAATGTTTATAGACCTTTAGCTCGCAGATACGCACCAGCTCCAGAGGAGCGAAATGTTCTTACCGATGTGATGCAAGAGACATATTTCGCTCCTTCGGAGCTTTCGAGACCCTTTCGAAGCACGGTCTATAAACATCGGGTCCCAACGGGACTCGGAAGCAAGGAGCTTGCTATTTGCTAAAAGAACTTTAGAGTGCCGACCTACAGATTTAGAGTGTGGCATCAACCGCAGCGCGACGCCGCTTTGGCAACTATGAGAATCACAATGCGTAGATCAATATTCGCCATCGTCGTTTTCTCTGCGACGACGATCTGGGCGCTGGGCGCACGCCAGGAACGCCTGGTCGATGGTTGGCGGCCGTTGCACTATTCAGTAGACATCACCTTCGATGATCAACTAACGGCCATCACCAGCGCCAGGGCGGAAATCACTATCCTAATTCTCAAAGAACGCTTGGCTGTGATTGACCTCGATTTTGGCGAGATGACTGTCAAGTCTGTGACTGTGAACAGTAGTGCGGCCATATTCGACTACGCTGCAGGCAAGATCAACCTGAAACTTCCGCAAGAGTTTACAAAAGGTACGCGCGTCGTCGTGTCCGTCGAGTACCACGGTAAACCCAAAGACGGCCTCATCCTCATGGCTGACAAGGACGGAAGACCTTCTGCTGTCGGAGACAACTGGCCCGATCGCGTTCACCACTGGATTCCAACTCTGGATCATCCTTCGGCGAAGGCTACCGTCAGTTTCAAGGTGACGGCGCCTGAGCGAAACATGGTAGTGGCGAACGGCCGTCTGGATAAGGTCCAAACATTCTCGCCCGGCACCCGGACCTGGACATATACCGAAGGCGTTCCCATCCCGCCCTACTGCATGATCATCGCCGCAGGACAGTTTGCGAAAATCGAACCGTCGAAGCCTGCTTCAACGTCGCTTTCTTACTACGTACCACAGTCTGATCGAAAATTCGCGATGCAGGGATTTGCGCCGGCAAGTCCATCGCTCAAATTCTTTAGCCAGACAATAGCCCCTTACCCATATGAGAAACTTGCCTTGATTGTCGGCTCCACTCGTTTTGGAGGAATGGAAAACTCCGGCGCAATTGTGTTCAGCAGCACACTCTTCGATACGAAACCTGGGGCTCAGCCAATCAGTAACGTTTTCAATATTCGTCGCGGACTTGTCACGCTTGTCGCCCATGAAATCGCCCATCAGTGGTTTGGGGATTCCGTAACTGAATCAACTTGGGCCGACCTCTGGTTAAGCGAAGGGTTTGCGACCTATTTCGCCGGCCTGTTTGTTGAACGACACGAGGGACAGAAGCCTTTTCGAGACTATATGCGGCAGGCAGCCGAAACGTATTTTCGCTACGCTGAGAAGACTCGCACCCCAATCTTCGACAACGAAACCGAAGACTTGTTCAAGTTGCTTAATGCCAACAACTACCAGAAAGGCGCCTGGGTTCTGCACATGCTCCGTTCTTCCCTGGGTGACAAGGCTTTCTTCCAGGGCGTGAGGACCTACTACACCAGGCACAAGCACTCAACCGCGAGTACTGAGGATCTTCGTGCCGCGCTCGAGGAAACATCCGGCACAGATCTTCGTGCGTTTTTCCAAAGCTGGATCTACGGAAAAGGACATCCCCAATACGAGCTTTCCTGGCAGTGGAATAAGGACCGGCGAAATATCAGACTGCTCCTCAAACAGCTACAACCGGAACCGTCTTTCCCAAATTCAATTCCTGTCGACGTCATCACAACGAATGGAAAGCGGCGAGTCGTTCTCAAGCCGGCTGGCAAGGAAACAATTCAGGAGCTACGCCTGGACGCCGCACCCTTGACCGTTCATCTAGATCCCGACAACACGATTCTGAAAGAGATAAAGTTGAATACACGATCCGCGAAATCGCACGAACTAATCCAGCGGCAAATGGCTTCGGGGCAAGGCCACACGTTAGAGCGGTCGCAGGCGCCTGTCAGAACGGCGCGGTAGCGACCCGGTCTCAACTGGGAAGCATACGGCCGGGCGGTTCTGACCGAGGGTTCGCTGAGAGCCGCCGCAGATCAGACCGGGTCGCTACCGCTCGCCGTTCTGACAGGGTCCTGACAGTAACAAGATTTAGTGTTCGTTCGTGTAGTTTCGTGGATCGTTATTTGTTTTCGCAGCCACGAACACCACTCCTTCAGGATTCACAATGGCCGAGCAAAAACCCAGAAGCTTCAAATTGAAAGTGAGGGAATGGCGACTGGTCTGAGCGGAAGAGAATGTGCGTAGACCGGGTCGGAGCATGTGACGGAGCCCCGGCCGGGAAGAGGTGCCCGCTTCCCTTGCTGACTTCTGCCTACTACTTCTGCCTACTACTTCTGGCGCCTGCCTACTGCCGTCTGCCGTCTGCCGTCTGCTTACTGCTTTTACGGGCCGAACCTTTGCCTATACTCGCCAGAGACGATGAACGCTTTCACCATCTCCGCGTTGACGAAGTTGCCGTTGAACTGGTTCAGCTTTCCTAACCAGAAGTTGTAGCCCTGAAAGTCGAGTGTCGCTTCCGGCGCGTCGTTCGGGTTTCTTCTCAGGTAGCCAAAGTATTGCATCAGCACGAAGGCCTTGTTGAATTCCTGCTGCGCAAAGGTTTGGTTCTCAGCCACCCGCCGCAATGCCCTCCCCCGTGCCGCCGTGTCGCTGGTGTCCGCTGTGCTGAACTCGTTGATAGCTGCGTCTCGGTCAGTCGATGAGGGAGTGACGCCTGCGTTCGTGAAGAGTGCGTCAACAAACTCCGTTGGCGTCAGCGTCGTCGGATGGGCAGTGGTAAAACGCGACCGTGCCACAAAGTCCGCAGCGAAGGCCTGCTTGTTATTCTCCAGCACCTGCTCCCAACCCGTCTGTCCTACCACTACTCCCTGTCCAATCTGCTGCGTGTCAGGCAGAAACTCGTCGAGCCTGACAGGCACCGGCGTGCCCGGCACATTGCCATAGGCGGCTTTGTACATTCGATAGACGAGATACCCGGTCTCCTGGAACTCAATCGAGAGGAAGAAGGCCGCTGAGACGTTGATCCGCCTCAGCTCAACGCACGCAGCGTCCGCGCCGCAGGAAGTGATCTGATCGCTCCAGAAGGCGAGGCCGCTGGCGTCAGGGTTACGGTTCAGGAAGTCGTGATAGTGCTGGCAGGCAAAAGATCCGGCGTC
>CAZVHN010000583.1:0-3582 GCA_964626895.1 uncultured Chloracidobacterium sp.
CTGGTGCAGTTTGGTGTGGCACGCGCATCTTGCGCGTGTCTTCACGGGCGGGACGCCCGTGCCACTTCTTCAAACTGCACCACTACTTGGCAGTTAAGCGACCTCGGTGAGTATCGGTTCTTCCGGACTGCCGACCGAGGCCGGAATGAGGGCCACAATCTCTTCGACGATATACCGCGTGGCATTCGGAATGGCGAGCCCGACGGTTGCAGCACGCAACGCGGAATAGTGCGCCGTGTCTTCGACCATGCGCTTGATCACCGGCACAATATCAGTCGCCCGCTCCAACAGCACTCCGGCGCCCCGTTTGACAATCAAACTCGCAGCACCAGCCTCCTGGGGCATCGGCCGTGTGGTCGCATCGGCAATTATCGGCAGCCGGCAGGCGAACGCTTCAAACGTGGTCAGGCCGCCAAGTTTGGAAATCATCACATTGGCCGCGCCCATCAGTTGCTCAACGTGGTCGGAGTACCCGATGACCTTAACGGGAAACGATGCACTGGCTGCGAGTGACTCTGCCTCTAACTTCAGCTCTTCATTTCGGCCCGCAAGAAAAATTGCCTGGACATCCAACTTTCCTCTCACCAGCTCGCGGAAAATCTGCGGCACATTGCCGCCGCCTTCCCAGCCGGCATTGACGAACACCGTAAACTTTTCTGGATCCAAATCGAGAGCATGTCGTGCTGCTCGGGCCGCGGCTTCGCCCGGGTACGCAAACTTTGGATGCACGGGCATGCCCGAGATCTTGATCCGGTCCGGGGCAATCCCGTAGTCAATCAACTGCTGTCTCGCTCCCTCAGTAGCCACTAGATAAAGTGTCACATCGTCGCACGCCCAACCCTTCCAGAATCCGTAGTAAGGGTCCGTAACAACCGACACCAGCGGAATCCGGTCGGCAAGTTTCAGCTCTTTCAGCACCCGAGCGAACATGTGCTGGGTCAATGGATGAACGCTCACCACCACGTGCGGGCACCAACGTTCGAAGATCTCGACGACGTATCCTATGCAACGCTTTTGAAAAAACTGACGCGTCTCGGGACGAAAACGGTTTACGCACCAGTAGAGATATTTCATCCAGTGCTGTCTGTTGCGCAGCAACCAGTTGTACAAGCGCACCAGTTTCTCGGTAACCGCGTGAGACTCCTCGACCGCCCGCACCACTCGCACGGCATACGACTCGCCCTCGAAGAACTTCTGCACTCCAGCCACAATGGCCGCCGCGGCCGAACGGTGGCCCCCGCCGGTGTCAGAAGAGATTATCAAGATTTTAGGGACGCGGTTTCGGAACATTTAACCTTTTGAACTTTGTTCTTTGTACTTTGTGCTTCACTTTGTATTTCTTCGCACCCTAAAAGCGCACTACAAAGTTCAAAGTACAAAGTTCAGGAAATCGGCAATTGGCAATCGCCAATGCCTCACGCTCTTACCGTCAGCCCGTCGACTTCAGCTCCAGCGCGATCCATTTTTTTCCGGGCCTTCTTCATTTCCCGCTCAAGCTTCTTAATCTGGATCAGGTGCCCGGGATTAAACGGGAGCGACGGGTAGTAGCTATTGGACTCGTGGGTGCAAAAGCAGCCATCGGCGGCCTTCTTGCGACGCTCTTTCATCGCTGGGGCCAGCCAGAGCTTCTGAAAATCCCAGTCGAAGTCTCGCAAGTTGCCGATGGGCGCGAGGTTCTCACAAGAAGAGACCGTACCTTCGTCGTAAATGACTCCCCCGGCGGTCCCAGCGTAACAAGTCATCTGCGCTTGTTGCGTCTCCTGCGTCTTCGCGATTAGCCCATGCATGTAAATATCGATTGCCGCCTTGAAGAATCCAGCCTTGCCGCCGTAATTGTTCTTGATTGCGGCATGGCGTGAATCGTCATCAATCATCGTGGCCAGTTTCGCGTATCGCGAATGATCGATATCGAGCTCAACCGGATCGGCCGAAGGTGGACGGATGTAATTGAAGTTGACTTTGTCAGGCTTTAATTCGTACTTCAGGAAGTCGTACCACTCGAATATTGTGTCCTGGTTCGAGTTCATGAAGCAGGTGCACGTCTGTACGTCGAGTCGAGGATACTCCTTCTTGATTGCCTGAAGTTGACGGGCGGTATCGATGGCAATGTCCCAGGAACCGAGCTTCTGCCGAATCTTCTCGTGCTGGTCCTTCAATCCGTCGATGCCCAGCGCGACGGTGACATTTAGATTCGGGCATTCCGCCAGGACGCGAGTCACGTCAGGAAAGATGCGCTTCTGAATCTGACCGTTTGACATGATGTAGATCGATTCGAGCTTGTTGTTTGTATAAAAAGCCCGCGCGATCTCCGGCAAGTCTTTACGCGTGAAAGGCTCACCCCCGGCGAGAATCAACACGCCGAGATTTCCTCCCAGGGTTTCGGAAATTCTTTCTATCTCGTGGGTCTTCATCTGCAGTTTCTTCCGGGGACGGTCGTCCAGCTCGTCCGTGAAGAAGCAGTGCGTACAGCGCATGTCGCAGACGGAGGTCACCAGAATGTTGAGCAGAACGGGCGAGAACGGCTGCCCCACGGCCAGTTTTGCGTAACGCTTGAGAAGTTCTTTTGTAGTGAAATCCACTATTGCCTCAATTCCGACGACATTCGTTTTATTTTGCGCCGCGCCTCGCTTACCGCGAGGGAATCATATTTAACTGATACGGTATTGTGCCTTCAAAGTCAACGAAGTCCTCAATTAGGTAGTGGTCAGTTTGGGCTTCGGCATATCATCCCGGAGGGATCTAAGTTAATAGCCGTGGGCGAGCGTTGCGCGACGCCCACGGATAGGCGAAAGAAAAATGCCTGACCCTGAAGGGGTCACACTTTCGGGGTCTGTTCGACCCTTCCAGGGTCGGGAATCTCTTCTCCGATTCTCCGTGGGCGTCGCAAATGCTCGCCCACGGCTATTGACTTAAATCCCTTCGGGATTCGAAAACACATTTTTGGTGGCTCAGCGAATCTTGTCAGAACGGCGAGCGGTTGGGAAGCATGCGGCCGAGCGGTTCTGACGAGGTTTCGCTGACAGCAGATCAGACCGGGTCGCTACCGCTCGCCGTTCTGACAGGTAGCGCCTTATGAAGCACCAATGCGTTCGCCGCGAGTATGAATACCCAAAACACGCATGCGGCGGTAGAGATGACTGCGATCTACGCCCATCAGTTCTGCCGCGCGCGACACGTTTCCCTCCGCCTCTTCCAGCTTCCGCTGAATGAACTCCCGGTGGTAAGCGTCGGTCGCCTCCTTGAATGAAGGAAATCTGAAGGAAGCCACCGGCGCTTCCTCTTTCCCGCGTGCGGGCAAATCACTCGCCGTAACTTTTACACCCGGATGCATGATCACAACTCGTTCGATGGTATTTTTCAGCTCGCGAACGTTACCCGGCCAGGAGTAGTTCCGCAGCTCTTCAATCGCTTCCGGTGAAAACTGTTTCGGCGTCTTACCATAGGGCACTGAAAAGTTTTGGTTGAAGTGTTCCGTCAGCAGGGGAATGTCTTCAGGACGCTCGCGCAACGGCGGCAACTCAAAAGGAATTACATTCAGACGATAAAAAAGATCCGGTCTGAATTTTCCCTGTTCCATTTCCA
>CAZVHN010000584.1:0-3031 GCA_964626895.1 uncultured Chloracidobacterium sp.
CGTGGTGGTACTGACCTCATTGACCGCTGCTTGAGTGAGTCAGTGGTCACCTTGACAGCACTCTTACCGCCAGCATAAAGTCCAACGCTAATCGCGTCGCTGGTTTGCTGTGAACGCCCGCAAGGTCGCACCGCTAAACTCTTAAGACCAATTAGGTTTCCCTGAGTTTTACCCGTTTCCGGGTGGCCATGAGCACCCCTGTCATTGGCGGTTTGCGGAATGAAAGTCTGTCCCGCTATCGGACCCAACGCCCAATCAGAAGGAGTAAGTCTATGAGACGTGCCTCGAAGTTTTTGGCGCCGCTATTTGTCTGCGCGCTGGCAGTTATTACTTTGCAGAGTCGAGTTGTTGTTGGGATACCCAATGCCCACGCACATCAAGCCACCACGGCTGCGTCTGCCCTGCCTCAAGGCTTTGAACGAGTAACATCAGTCGAAGGCATAACTGAGTACCGGCTGGCAAACGGCCTCCGCGTGCTCATGTTCCCCGATCAGACGAAGCAGACAATCACGGTAAACGTCACTTATCTCGTGGGTTCGGCCACCGAAAATTACGGTGAAACCGGGATGGCGCACCTCCTCGAACACCTGGTCTTCAAAGGCACGCCCAAGCATCCAAACATCCCGCAGGAACTCACCTCACACGGGGCGCGTCCCAACGGCACAACCTGGACCGACCGCACCAACTACTTCGAGACCTTTGCCGCCACCGACGAAAACCTTAACTGGGCTCTCGATCTTGAATCTGACCGGATGGTCAACTCGCACATTGCCAAGAAAGATCTCGACAGCGAAATGACTGTGGTGCGCAACGAGTTTGAGTTAGGCGAGAACAACCCTTTCCGGGTGCTGCTCGATCGCACGATGGCCGCGTCTTACATCTGGCATAACTACGGCAAGACAACCATAGGCGCGCGCTCCGACATTGAAAACGTGCCGATTGAACGCCTACAGGCTTTCTATCGCACTTATTACCAGCCCGATAACGCCGTGCTGCTGATCGCCGGCAAGTTTGATGAACCGAAAACGCTGGCGCTGGTGCACAAGTATTTCTCGCCTATCCCACGCCCCAGCCGCACGCTGCAGAAAATCTACACGTCCGAGCCGACCCAGGACGGCGAGCGCGCAGTCACGCTTCGGCGCGTAGGCGACACGCAGTTGGTGCAAGCCGTCTATCATGTGCCTTCCGGTTCACATCCCGACTATGCCGGCGTTGACCTGATCGTGCAGATCCTGGGCGACACTCCTTCCGGTCGACTGCATAAGACACTGGTCGAGTCAAAAAAGGCTAGTTCTATTTTCGGTTTTGATTTCCAGTGGCGTGATCCTACGGTGACCATCTTCGGCGCCGAAGTCAGGCAGGGCGACTCGCTTGAAGCGGCTCGCGACACGCTCATTCAGACCATCGAAGGCATTGGCACAAACCCGCCCACTAAAGAAGAAGTCGAACGGGCCCGCGCTCAACTTTTGAAAAACATCGATCTGGCGCTGAACAACTCGGATCAGGTAGGGCTGACACTGAGCGAATCTATCGCCGCCGGCGACTGGCGTTTGTTTTTCCTGCACCGCGACCGCCTGCGCAAGATTACACCTGAAGATGTTACCCAGGTGGCCTCGCGGTATTTCAAATCTGCGAATCGCACGGTTGGGCTGTTCATTCCAACGCCTAAACCCGATCGGGCCGAGATTCCGGCAACGCCGGACTTGACCGCGGCGCTAAAAGACTACAAAGGCGACGCAAGCGTTGCGGCAGGCGAGGCGTTTGATCCGTCACCTGCAAACATCGAATCGCGCACCATACGCAGCGACGCGGGCCAAATAAAGCTGGCGCTGCTGCCAAAGAAGACGCGTGGCGGCAAAGTGGTGGCGCAGATGACCCTGCGCTACGGTGACGAGAAGAGTCTGATGAATCGCGCAACAGCTGCTCGAATGGCCGGCGGCATGCTAATGCGCGGCACTGCGAAACACACGCGTCAGCAGATTCGGGACGAGCTTGATCGGCTGAAGGCGCGTGCCTTCGTTTTTGGGGGCACGACGCAGGCCGCGGTTAACATCGAGACCACGCGCGAGAACTTGCCCGCCGTCATGCGACTCGTGGCAGAAGTCCTGCGGGAGCCGGCGTTCCCGGCTAGCGAGTTTGACCTGCTCAAACAGGAGAACCTTGCGGCCATCGAGCAACAAAAGAGCGAGCCAACTCAGATCGCTTTCACCGCGTTCAATCGCCACCTCAGCCCGTATCCAAAAGGCGACGTGCGTTACATCACGACAACTGAGGAAGATGTCGCCGACTTGAATGCCGTCACTCTCGATGAGGCCAAGCAGTTCTACCGAGACTTCTACGGCGCCTCCGACGTGCAGTTGTCCGTCGTGGGAGACTTCGACGACAAAGAGATCAGCAAACTCGCCGGCGATCTATTTGGCAACTGGAAGAGTCCGAAGAAGTTTGCGCGCGTGCCTACCTTGTACAAGGACGTTGCGGCGACCAACCAATCGTTGCCAGCGCCCGACAAGGCCAACGCATTTTTCGTCGCTGGTTTCAATCTGAAAATTCGCGACGATAGCCCCGACTACCCGGCGCTGCTGCTCGGCCATTATATGCTCGGCGGCGGCTTCCTGAACTCGCGCCTCGCTTCGCGCATTCGCGGGAAGGATGGGTTGAGTTATGGTGTCGGCTCCGGCATCAATATCAGCTCGCTGGATGAATACGGGCGCTTCACAGCGAATGCGATCTATGCACCGCAGAACGTCGAGAAGCTCGAAGCCGCGTTCAAGGAAGAGATCGCTCGCATGATCAAGGATGGCTTCACGGCTGAGGAAGTTGAAGCCGCCAAATCCGGTTATCTGCAATCACGCCAGGTGAGCCGCGCGCAAGACAATGAGCTGGCGGGTCGCTTGAACCAGTATCTGTTTTTCAAGCGCACTTTGCAGTGGGACGCCGACCTCGACGCGAAGCTGAAGGCGCTCACTCCCGAAGAGGAGGACAGCCGCCGCCTCTGCCGCGAGCGCAATGTGCTGATCGCCGAGAGGGTCCT
>CAZVHN010000585.1:0-4834 GCA_964626895.1 uncultured Chloracidobacterium sp.
GAAATAACCAAACTAAAAACCGGACATTTCACTTGCTAAGAAAACCGGACATTTTAATTTGCTAAAAACAGTAGTCGGGTAGCCGGTAGTCGGGTAGCCGGGTAGCCGGGTGGGATTGCTCCGACCCTGGGAGGGGGTGCCTCAATCAGGCAGATGCAACTCGACGTGAAAAATACTTAAAGACTGCGTGGGGTAAGCGATATATCAAGAGCAGACTAAAAGACTATCTCACGGGGTAAATCGCGGCGGAAAGTGTGTGCGGAGTCCTCTCGGAATGTTCGAGTCAAAAGTCCTTGGTCCTTTGTTACCTTTACTGGGCGGGCGGTCCAGGGCGGGCTGGCCCTGTCGGGTTTGCTCGAGTTCAAATCAGAATTGGTATCAGTCGTCATGGAGTAGGCCGCGTTCCCGGTAGAGATTGAGTTTATTGTGAAGGGTCTTCAGACTGATTCCCAGCAGCACCGCGGCGCGGGTCTTGTTATTTTTGGTCTTCTGCAGGGTGCGCATGATCATCTGGCGTTCAACCTCTTCAAGCGGAGTACCAACGGGCAGGGTAATCGTATCTTCATTACGCAGCCGCACGCGTTGCTCAATGGGATAAGGCGCGAAGTGGTGTCTCTCAATCTGTTCCCCCGAACAGATGACGACGGCACGCTCAATCACGTTTCGTAATTCGCGCACATTCCCAGGCCAGGCGTGATACTGCAAGGCTGCGATGGCCCCGGGACTAAGAAAGCGTGCCGGCCTGATGTGCTTCTCAGCCAGTTGAGTTAACAGATGCTGCGCGAGAAGTGGTAAATCTTCTTTGTGATCCCTTAGCGGGGGCAAGCCGATCCTAAACACGTTAAGGCGATAGAGCAGGTCCTCTCTCAGACTGCCGCTCTGAACGGCTTCTTCCGGGTTGCGATTAGTCGCCGCCAGCAGGCGCACGTCCACGCTAATTTCCTTGCGGCCCCCCAGTCGTCTAACGGCGCGCTCTTCGATTACGCGGAGCAGTTTGGCCTGCAACATGGCCGGCATCTCCGCTATTTCGTCGAGCAATAGCGTGCCTGTGTCTGCAAGCTCAAAGCAGCCCTGTCTGCGAGAGGCTGCGCCAGTGAAGGCGCCTTTCTCATGCCCGAAGAGTTCGGATTCCATCAGCGTTTCCGGGATCGCGGAACAGTTGATGGCCACAAAGGGTTTATCTCGGCGAGGGCTTTTTTGATGTAACGTCCGAGCCACCAACTCCTTGCCCGTTCCCGAGTCGCCGGTCAGCAATACGGAAGCCGACGAGGGAGCCACCTGCTCTATCAGCGAGTAGATGGCCCGCATCGATTCCGACTTGCCAACTAACTCACCGAATGCGCCGCGATCCTGGAGTTGGCGACGGAGCAGTTCGTTCTCACGTTTGGCCTCGGTTAGTTCAACTGCTCGGTCGAGAACTATTCGCAGCTTGTCAGCGTCAACGGGTTTTTCGAAATAGTGGTAGGCGCCCTCTTGCTGGACTGCAGTCAGGGCCATCTCAATGGAGCCTTGATCCGTAACCAACACGACAGGCGTATCGGGAAATAAGGCCCGGGTCTCACGTAAGAGACCAAAACCGTCCGAAGTCGAAACCGCACTACCCGCGACGATTACCGACGGCGTCGTGTCTCCAAAATGCGCAAGGCCCTCAGCATTGTTCTGTGCCAGGACCACCTCGTAATTCCAGCCGGCAACCAATTCGCGGAGTGCCGCACCACTCTGTGGATCCTGATCGATAATTAACATGCAGCGTGATGACATCGCCGATCAGTTTAGCACGAAGTAAGACGAGCCTTCCCGGTTGTCCCGAGGCGAGTAAGTTTGGGTTTCGAATCATCATCCCGGAGGGATCCAAGTTAATGCCGTGGGCGAGCGTTGCGCGACGCCCACGGATAGGCGAAAGAAAAATGCCTGACCCTGAAGGGGTCACAGTTTCGGGCTTTGTTCGAACCTTCCAGGGTCGGGAATCTATTCTCCGATTCTCCGTGGGCGTCGCGCAACGCTCGCCCACGGCTATTAACTTAGATCCCTCCGGGATGATGCGCCGAGACCTAAAGGCACTACCGCTTACCGGAGGTGCAACATGGCGACAGGCGGACAGTAACGAAGTCCTTACTTTCGCCCAAAATGCTCAGCAATGGCGCGGGCTAACTCAGGAATAGTGAATTGCTCGGGCTGGATTTCCGTGTGCAATCCGTGTTCAGCGGCAGTCTGGGCAGTCACGTCCCCGATGCAAGCCACTGCGACTCCTTCGAGGACTATGCTCAAATCCTGCGTGTCAAAGAGCTGGGCGAGATTTCGGACGGTCGAGGAACTCGTAAACGCAATGCAGTCCGCGCCTCCGGCGAGCATCGCAGAAATTCGGCCGCGGTCCAGATGATCTGGGAGTATGGTGCGATACGCCGGAACGACATCAACACGGGCTCCCGCCTCTTCCAAAGCTTTCGGCAAAAAGTCCCGCGCTACTGCGGCACGCGGAATCAGGAAATTTAAGCCGCTCAGCGCCTCCTGTCCGCCAACGAATTGGGTAAGTGCTTCAAAAACCCCTTCCGCTTTGAATTCGTGCGGGATGACATCGACGTGGAGTTGCGCCTCTCTCAATCTTTCCGCAGTAGCGTCACCGATGGCACAAACTCTTAGGTCATCGATTTCGCTAACGTCATGGCTGCTCGCTTTGAAGCGTCTGAGGAAATGGTCAACTCCGTTAACGCTCGTGAATACCAGCCAGTCGTAGCCGTACAGATGGCTGATAGCCTCATCCAGACGCTCATAGCTCTCCGGCTCATCGATTTCGATTGTGGGACAGGCGATCACCCGCGCGCCAAACTGTTCCAACTCGGCCAAAAACTCATCCGCTTGCGCACGCGCTCGTGTGATAACCACGGTACGACCGGCAAGTGGCTTACCGTTGGCCCACTGATTTGTCTGAGGTGTCTTGCTAGCGGCCATTACGAGAATCCGTTTGGTTCACAACCACACTAATGTGTCTATCAAGTTCTAAGCAGATAAGGTGTCCTGGCCGCAGAGCGGTCAAATATTTATAGCTAACGTTGCCAGAAAGTTCTTTAGCTCCAGAGGAGTGCAATGTGCCTCTCATCGAAACAAATATTTCGCTCCTCCAGAGCTTAAAGTTGTTAGGGGAATCCCTGGTACTATAAACATTTGGTCCCTCCGGGACCGAAGACTAGAGCGCCCGAAAAACAGCAATACCTATTCGTTGTCAGAACCTTAGAGACACCACACTAGGTCATCCTCGCGAGAACGGCGGTAGTGGCCCAACTTGAGATTCAAGGTTGCGTGATTTGACACCATTAGTTGTCCAACACATTGAATGACAGCCGAATATCTTCTTTCAAGTGGACTGCGTTCGATCTGCCATATAGAAACCTGTCTTTGTCTCTCAAACTCGATTCGCTTGGCACAAGCTTAGAAACTTTAGCTGTGTATTGCTGGTAGCCGTGCCAGAGCTTTTCGAAGTTCTGGGTATTTAACTTTGGAAAGCCTTTGATCTGATCACGAACCCTGTAATCATAAACTGCCAACTCCTCAGGCCAACAAACAGCTAGGACTGCAGATGCCATAGGCAAGGCAAATCCCCAATCTTTTATCAGCAATCGCAGCCGTTCCTTGTGGTCAGGAGCGTTATATAGCGACTTTGTGAGTCTGCGACATCTAGCCTCCAGGTCGCGCTTGCCTTTCCGCTCTTTGTTCAAAAGTCTGCGAGCTATTCTGGACTTGGCGCGGTTAGCTTTCCAGATGACTATTGAGAAGAAATCAAAGGCACCAAGAGAACGCTCGGCGTGAAAGCGTGAACGTACATCTTCAAATAGGTAATGTTCGCGGTCAAAGTATTTGAGATAGTCGATCATAGTTCTCCCTTTTGAATGCTTAATCCAAATTACGCCACTACCAGAACCGGTGACTTACTTGGCTAACAACCTGTCCCCGCCTCGCTTCAACAATTGGTGCGCCAATCGCGAGCCCAGCTCTTCCGCCTCCGCTGTTGGGCCAGTTAGCTTGCCTCTCACGACTTCCTGACCGACCGGATCTGCCACCAGCCCCTCAAGCACAAGTTCGTTGCCAGAGGCGACAGCATAGCCGGCAATAGGCAACTCACAGCCACCGCCCAAAGCGCGCAGGAAGGCCCGCTCAGACGCGCAAGCAAGCTGGGTTGCTGCGTGGTTAAGCGAGCTTACAAGTGCAATGGTGGAATGGTCATTCGCGCGCGTCTCGACTGCCAGCGCTCCCTGGCCCACCGCGGGCAACATCTCGTCAGTCGCTATTAGCGTGCTGATGCGACCTTCCAATCCCAAACGGCGAAGCCCGGCTGCAGCTAGAAGAAGCGCGTCGTACTGTCCTTCATCGAGTTTACGCAGTCTCGTGTCGACGTTACCCCTCAAGTCTTTGATGACAATATCGCGGCGCAGGTATTTCAGCTGAGCAAGCCGCCGCAGGCTCGATGTGCCTACCACCGCGCCCTGAGGCAGGTCATTCACTGAGCCCAGGGTTTGTTCTTCCCTGAGCACGAGGGCGTCGCGCGCGTCCTCACGCTCGCAGATTGCTGCGATAGTGAGCAGGTCGGGGAGGTTTGTCGGTAAGTCTTTTAGGGAATGGACTGCAATATCTATTCGGCCCGCCAGTAATGCGTCTTCCAGTTCTTTGGTAAAGACACCTTTGCCGCCGATTACTGAGAGCGGTTCCGTCTTAACGTCTCCCGTTGTTTTAATAATCTCAATTTCAGCGGTGACTTCCGGGTGGAAACGCGAAATGAGTGCTCTGGTCCATTTCGCTTGCCAGAGCGCAAGGTTCGAACCACGCGAGCCGATTATCAAGA
>CAZVHN010000586.1:0-2721 GCA_964626895.1 uncultured Chloracidobacterium sp.
GCTGTTCGCGCTCCGTCCCGGTGCAGCGGGCGATGTCTCGCTCGCTAAGGATGAGAGTTCTAATGCGTATGTCGCTTGGTCGCAACCGCGCGCAGGGACGTATCTGCCCTCGCCCGTGGCTTATCAAGGCGCCGTCTACACGCTGACCGAGACGGGTATCCTGAGCCGTTTTGAAGCCAAGACCGGAAAGCTGACTTACAAGACGCGGATTGACCCGGCGGCAACGGCGTTCACGACCTCGCCCTGGGCCTACAACGGCAAGCTGTTCTGCCTGAGCGAGGAGGGCCAGACGTTCGTGATCGCGACGGGCGAGAAGTTCCAGTTATTGCACGTGAATGCACTGGACGAAATGACGCAGGCGTCGCCTGCGATAGCGGGTGAGCGATTGTTGGTACGCACGGAGACCCGGCTTTACTCGATCCGCCGCAGAAGATGAGCGTCGTAGCCGCGCCAATTGGTTCTATCATAGAAAGACATCTCTGCGGCCTCTGTGAACAAGGTGAACAAAGTTCTAACCACAAATCGTGCCCTGGCCGCAGAGCGGCCAAATGTTTATAGCTCATGTTGCGGAAGAGCTCTTTAGCTTCGGAGGAGCGCAATGTGCCTCTCAGCGAACCAAATATTTCGCTCCTCCGGAGCTTCAAATTTCTTTGGGATCCCGGTTCTATAAACATTTGGTCCCTCCGGGACCGAAGACTAGAGCAATTGAAAAATAGGCAGACTTATTCGTTGCGAGAACTTTAGAGACACCACACTAGTGCACTGTTGGACAATTGGCAGCCGCCGCTGGCGCGGCAAAGTTATCGACATTCTTTCTGTTGACAGACCACAGCCGAAGCCAGTATTATTGCGGCAATCTTCCGGACCAAGTACTTGGCGCTGGCTCGCGTGGGCCATATCGTGCGGCGTCAAGACAGCCTCGCAATAGTACCGCAACTGCGTTAACTCGAGCTGTTTCTCGAATACCCAGACAAGACGAGAATGAAATGTTTAGTCCCTTCTTGTCATTACCAGTGAACCGAAAAGGTGACCAATAGGAACGGTTTCTTCATCCGGTAGAGCTATTGAAATGTTTTGAGCTTCGTTGTCATAAACATTGAAAGCAGCCAACCCAACATATGACTGCCGAGATTCGGAGAGTTCACATCAGATTGACACGCGGGGATTCGATCTCGGTGTGAACCGTAAGAAGTAGGGAAGGCAGATGGTGGTGCGGGCCCATCTGGTTGTTCATTGACACGTTTTTGAGTTTGGCATAGAATCTCGGCTATTAAACCTGAGAAGCCGTCGGCAGCTTTTATGTGTAACGGTTCCCTAGTACGCCGCTATCTCACAGTCGGGTTTCCAATAGTTACGTCGCAAGTCAAATCACGTCGATTCCCTGGTTTATTATCGGCGAGTTGGTCATTGTCTTGATCGTAGGTCCATTCCCGGTTCAAACAATGGCGAGGCTTGTGCTTCTGTTTTCAAACACTCAGCAACATTCAGCCCAGGAGGCAACATGAAAAATTCAGTTTTGAAATGCTTGGCGATCTTTGGCTTCTGCACCGCGCTTACGACGCTGTCCATTGTCACAAACGCACATGGACAGAGCGGCCAAAGCGGCCACCCCAGGATCAACAGCCGGTCCGTTGTTGTCATGGCAACTGGATCCGTTGTGCCATCCGCCGGGTCCACCCTGTTCAGAAATCAGGATGGAGTGTTCTTCTCGTTCTCCACTTCGGGGCTCCCTGCCGGCCATGCGGTAACGATATGGATGGCTGTCTTTAATAACCCTGAATTTTGTGCAACCAGCCCATGCACCCCGGCAGATTTTGCCAACCCTGCTGTTGATGGGACGCTGCTCAACACCGGGGGACGGGTTATCGGGCCTGACGGCAAGGGGGTGTACGGTGCATTCCGGGCGGTCGGCGACGCGACGGGTGCCCGCCCAATGACCGGAACCGGCAACGGACTCGTGAAGCCAATGAGCGCGGAGATCCATCTCGTGACACGCTCTCATGGTCCGGCGAACCTGATGGACCTGTCGGTATTGGATCAGCAACTCACAATGTTCAACGGCGGCTGTCCGCCGAACACGTGCATGAATCTCCAGGCATCGGTTAACCAGCGGTAGGTTTTTTGCACCAGGCATAGTTGTACACGGGCGGGTGTTTGCAATTACTCCCGCCCGTGCATCAGGCTTGCTTATTCTTCAGCGCAAACGAGTGAATGAAAGGGATTGTGCGGGTCTCTAGACTCCTCCCGTCGCTGGTAACGATCAAGGCGGAAACGCTGAAACGCTACCTCTCTAAAGGAGACTTCACAATGAACAACTCAAAGCATCAAGCAGACGGAAGTTCCAACAAAGAATTACCCGGTCCTGAAACCGAGACCGGGAAGCTCAACAGAAGAAATTTTGTAAAGGGCGCCGCGGTGATTGCAACCGCAGTCGCGACCGTTCCTCTTCAAACTTTGCTCGGCGGAGAAGGGTCAGTCGCCGAGGCGGCCGTCGCAGGCTATAACTCTGCGAACCGCGCGCAAGCCAGCTTCTCATACCGCCAGAAAACGGCCCAGGCCGAGAAGATCAGCTTTCCTATTCAAGCGGACAATGGCGACGACGCTCGGTACACAGACTTCAGCGGCCTCTACACAAAGGGACTGCTGCATGACGCCCTCGGCGTGCCGAATGCGATCGCCGTCCGAAGTTTGATTACAGCCTTAGAAACGGGCCGTCAAACC
>CAZVHN010000587.1:0-2391 GCA_964626895.1 uncultured Chloracidobacterium sp.
CGACCAGCAGTTTGACGAGTTCCTCGCTGTCCGTTCGAATCGACTCATAGCTTTGCTCGGTAATGTATTCGGCCTGATAAAGCAATTCCAACCAGTACAACGTCTCGTTCGCTTCCTTGAGTGCGATGTTCATCTTGTGGGCAAAGTCTGCCCTGCTCTCGGCATGTTCCGCCTCGCGCACCAGCGCACCAATTGCAGTCCCGCTGCGCAACACCTGCTTCGACAGGACAAATTCCTTCTGCTCGTTCGCTAGATATTTCGCCAGTTTCACCACCCGCAGGGCGAAAGCAAATGACTTGTTCCAAAGCGGACCTTTGGATAGTTGAGAGTTGATAGTGGATAGTGGATAGTTGAGAGTTTTTCATGCGCCACTCTCCACTTTCAACTTTCCACTCTTAACCGAATTCTCACTCTCCACTCTCAACTTTCCACTCTCAACTAACCGGATCCGTCCGGTTAATAATTCCTGCATCATGCCCTGCTTGAGGGAGCGGGTCTTGTCCCGGCGCTGCTCCAACGCCGCTAGCTCCCCGTCCATGTCCGACAGCACCTCCGCGATGGCGGTTTGTTCGGGGAGCGCCACTGGCACATTCACTTCAATCTTCCACATCTCGGACTTGTTGAGCTTTGCCCGTGTCCCGCTCGCCAAGAAGCCCACTATGTTTTTGTGGACGAGCGAATAGAAAAGGAAACCTTGGTCGAAACCTTCCTTGGTTTTCAAAATGTGCGCGTGGTTGTTCACCCAGCACTTTCCACTCATGCGGTAAGCTATGGGGCGGTCTTCGTATTCGTCGAAATAGCCACCGTCCTCGGCAATCAGGATGATGTCGTCGTCAATGACGTAGCCGTTCACGAAATCGAGCACGCCGTTTGCGCCGCAGTATGGGTAGTCACCTTTCATTTGTGCGCGCTGTGCCTCATTGAGCGGAACGCGAACGTTGTCGAGACAGTCCGTTGATTCTTTAAGCGTCTTCACTTCCCACTCGCCGTGGAAACCGGGGAGGCGGGTTTGGCCGGTGAGGAGCTGCTGCATGGCGGCCTGTTTGAGGTCGCGCTTCTTGGCGATGAGCTGGTCGAGCGCGCCGATCAGCGCATCCACATCGCTCAACGCCCCCGCGATAGCGCGTTGTTCAGGGAGCGGCGGGACGATTATCGACATGCCTCGGAGCGTCCCAGCGTTTACATTCTTCTGAGCACCTCCGATTTGGCTTTGAGTGAAGAACCGCTGCCCCTCTTCAGAGTTGATGAAGTGACAAAGGTAGTTGCTTTCGATCTCTGATGGGTTGGGCCTCGTGATGAGGGTCGTGAAACTTTGCGCTGACTCGTAGCGCGCTGGAACAACAGAAGTCATACCAGGATAACCGGTTCTTGCAGTAAGCAAATCTCCGCTTCGGAGTCTTTTGTTTCTGAAGGTTGTTTCGTATTCAGGATCGACAAAGAGCAAGTCGCTGTCGTCGAGATAACCTGATTTTATATTCTGGTTTCTGAACATTGGCACGCCTCTCGACCTGTAGGCATGCGTCGCTGCACTGGCGATGCCCACCATGATCTTGTCGGCAATCGATGCAAGCGGCTTTACATCCCACTCCTCGGGGATCACGCCCACCTCGGTCTGCTTGTAGCCGGGTTTCAGTTCCATGCCGCGCCCATCTTCTTGAGGTGTTCATCCACGCGGGCGGCGAGCGTCGTCTTGAGCTGGCATCCCTCCGGGATGCGATCCCTATTGCCGCTCGATACCGGTGGTGTCGTCGCTGCGCTCCTCGACCACCGGCTAATGGCTTCCAAGCCTCCGGCTTGCGCGGTGCAATCACACCACAAATTGATAGCGGCCAATGTCCCGGCTTGAGCGCAGCGGGTCATCCCGGAGGGATGCCAGCCATTAGCCGGGGGTTGAGCGTAGCGACACCCCACGGACGGGGGTTGAGCGTAGCGACACCCCGCGGACGGGGGTTGAGCCCCGCGCCACCCCCGGATACCAGGCGGAACCGACACAACCCCGGCAGGGGTCGTAGCCGCTTCAATCGAGGTATTGCGCGTCATATTCAATTCCAGCTTTGTTGAGCATCTCGACCATTTCGTCGCGAAACGATTTCACACGATGATGCTCTTCTTGATCGGCGATGTAATGCCGCACGCCGTCCCGCGACGTGCCGCTGACAACCACCGGCTAATGGCTCTTAAGCCTCCGGCTTGAAGGAGGCCGGGCACGCGCCGCCGGGCGTGTTTAATCCCATCGAATTCGATGGGATTAGAATCGCGGTCGTCGCCCGGTTTGCCGGCTCCACGAGTTTTGCCTATGAGTTGCATTGGTTCATTCATGGTTTCAGGCCGATGCGGTTCCCAAACCCGTCGAATTCGACGGGTTTAATTGTGGCGAATTCACCATAGTTC
>CAZVHN010000588.1:0-6245 GCA_964626895.1 uncultured Chloracidobacterium sp.
CCCAAAGCAGGACCGTCACTGCCCCAATGTCCAGCGCGTGGGTCGCCAGCCAAAGCAAGTGAGAAGCGATGCGATTCAGTTCAGTAAGAATGGTGCGGATGTAATGAGCGCGCGGTGGCACAGCCAGGCCCATCATCTGCTCGACGGTTTCTACCCAAACCAGTCCGTTCGAAACGGCTGCGATGTAATCGAGACGATCCCAGTAAGGGGCGATCATCGTGTACATGCGGTTCTCAGCGATCTTCTCCATACCGCGATGCAGATAACCGATGTCACAGTCGAGATCGATAACCGTTTCTCCGTCCAGTTTCAAAATCACGCGCAGCACGCCATGCGTGGACGGATGCTGGGGCCCCATGTTGAGCACCATCTCGGGGCTATCAAGCAAAGTCTCTCGGGTTGTGGCGATCTCTACCTGGTGCATATGAAAACGCGGGCCTCGCGGGGTCCTCGGCGGGGCAGCCCAGCTGGGCTGCCGTGTTGCCCGCAGGGCGTGCAACGCACGCCTTGAAGTTTCTACGCCGCCGCCGGTTCCGGCGCATCCGGAAGGTAACAGCCGGTTACGCTCCACGGTTCGATTATTAAACCAATCTCTGTGGCGATGCCGCTCGCTCGTTTTTCCGCAAGCTTGATTACTATTGCCTGCGCGGCACTAGCCTTGTTCCAAACATTCCGCGGCGATGCGGTCTCCATCAAAACAAAACCTGCCACCTTCGCTGCCTCAGGCGACTCAAATACCCTGGCTTCGTAATGAGCGGCGATCTCTTTGGGGGTCATCGTTTCATTTTTGATTGCCGATTGCCAATTGCCGATTGAAAAAATCTTTATTGAGGGAATTTGAATCGGCAATTGGAAATCGGCAATCGGCAATCATTTGTCTTTGGGCATCACTTCTTTGCCGCTCTGAAGAATCTCACGCATCATGCGCTCTTGCGGCACTGAAAGGATCTCCAATCCGTAGGCACGCCTCTGTTCCAACTGCTCACGTTCGACCTCAGTCATATCCGGCAGATGGTTCCTGGTCCAGTCGTTCTCGACAAATTCCAGCGAAACATCTTTCCTGAGCGGATGGCCCTCCCAGTCCGGCGGCAGCAATAGCCGGCGCAAGTCAGGATGATTTTTAAAGCTCACCCCAAACAGATCGTAGACCTCACGTTCCATCCAGTTTGCCGCGGGCCACACGCCAGTCACACTTTCCGGGCCCACTTCGGTCGTAGCCACGTTGAGGCGAACTCGTTCATTTGCAGGGATGGAGTACAGGTTATAAACAATCTCGAAAGGAGACTCCTTACGATCAGGCAGATGCACGCAGGTTAGGTCGGAAAGATAATTAAACGGCGTCTGGGGATGCCGCTTGAGGAAATCACAGACCTCCACGACCCGCGTACCATCGATTCGGACAGACAGCTGGCCAATGAATTCCACGGATTCGATTACTGCACCATTGAATTGCGCTATTAGGCTCTTTACGAGGGGGTGATTCGCAGCATCGACCGGTTTAGGGCCCTCTTCCTTCTTCTTGACGGGAGCTTTTGGGGGGCTCGTAGTGCTTGAGGTCTCAGCTGGCGCCTTTCCGCTTAGAGACTCTTTGACGGCTGCAACTCTTGTCTTGGCCTGCTCAACCATCGCTGCCTTTTCGGCGTCTGCTCCGGCCGAAACGCCCGCGGGAGGAATTGCTGAGGGCGGTGGCGTAGCTGAGGAATCCGGCCGCTTTGAGCCGTCAGGCCGATCGGGCGATTGTTCGGGCGACGGTTCCGGTTGCCCTTGAGTTCGCTCGTTCTTGTCTTCTTCCATTTGCTCCGAACTCGTGATTACACTCTTGCCGGATGTGCGATCCGGATGTTGCTGGCCGCGCAATGCCTTCGCGCTTAAGTGTTAATGCAGTTTCAGAAGGACGGCGAAATTGGATTTAAACATGCGATTTATTTACTGTCAACCAAGTTATTATTGCGTTCTTTGCGGCTGGTTCGGCCCGCAAGTGCCCGCGTAACTTGACGATACGGGCCTCCGCCTCATATCATGACTTGTTTGAAAAGTGCACCCTGTTGCCGACTATCAAGAAGGAACTAGAATAATGAAGCCAGAAATTCATCCCGCGTATAACGAGATAACCGTTACCTGCGCCTGCGGCGAGACGTTTAAGACCCGCTCGACGCGGAAGGGCGACCTGCATGTGGAAATCTGCTCGGCTTGCCACCCGTTTTTTACCGGCAAGCAGAAATTGGTCGACACAGCAGGACGCGTTGACCGGTTTAACAAGCGTTACGGTAAAAAGACGCCGGAACCGACCGCTGCCACGCAATAAAGGGAAGAGTTTGAGGACAAGAACGATTTTGAACCAGAATCGACATTAGCGACCTTTTCATAATCAACGCCGGCGCAAATCGTCGGTCGCTGTTCCGCCTGAGGGCACACGCGACTGCCGCAAACGTCGGCGTTAGTGTTTTGAAAGGCGGGTGCCAGGTGTCAGGTGCTGGATTAAGTGATTTCAAATGATCACCTGGCACCCGATACCCGACACCCGGCACCTAGCAAAGGGGATTCCAATTGAGCACAAACGAAAGAGATTTAATTGTCGGCGGCCAGGCTGTCATCGAAGGCGTGATGATGCGCACGCCAAACGCGTATGCGGTAGCCGTGCGCAAAGCAGACGGCACGATCGTCAACATATCCGCGCGGCTTCCCAAGTGGAGTGACAAATATCCTCTGCTGAAGCTGCCGGTGCTGCGTGGCAGTGCGGTGTTGGTGCAGTCCCTGGGCCTTGGTATTAAGGCGCTGAACTATTCGGCCAACGAGGCTTTCGCGGACGCCGAAGAGGCTGAGGCGAAAGATGTGCGGGTTGCGCTCACCCCGGCTGTGATCGAGGGTGAAGGCGACTTTGCCGGCGTGACCGGCGCTGTGCCCGGGCTGTTTCCTATTCCCACTCAGAAACGCGCAAAGGATGAACTGAAAAGGGGTGGTACCAGCGCCGCTGCGGGCTCGATCATCTTTGCTATCATCTTTAACATCCTGCTCTTTATCGCCGCGCCACTGCTTCTGACAAATGCTCTTTTCATTGCCGCGGGCTGGGCGACACCGCCGAGCCCAGCGGCTGTGTCCGCCACCGCGGTTCCGAACTCTGGAAGCGCAACGGCTACCGCAGGGGACAGTGCCGACCAGGTGGTTGCAAACGAAGCCTGGTATGTCAGGACTTGGCGGTCGGTGCGCACTTATCTTCGTCCAGTGCGTCCGTCGATTTCTTTCAACCTGATCGATGGCCTCATTCGCATGACGTTTTTCCTGATCATGATTTTTAGCTTTTCGTTGTTGAAAGACATCAGACGCGTCTTTCAGTACCACGGCGCAGAGCACAAGACGGTCTTCACATGGGAAGCTGGTTTGCCTTTGACCGTCGACAACGCGCGGCCACAGCCGCGACAGCATCCGCGTTGCGGCACCAGTTTCCTGATGGTGGTGATGCTCGTTTCTATCGTGTTGTTCTCCGTCATCAAGTTTGATTCCCTGCTCTATAATTTCCTGGTGCGCCTGGCGTTGTTTCCACTCGTAGCGGGTCTGTCTTACGAAATCATTCGCCTTTCAGCAAAGAAGGAAGGCGGCTGGGTGTTCAAGTGGATTACCCGTCCAGGCGTGTGGCTGCAAAACATCACGACGCAAGAGCCTGACGATCAGCAGCTGGAAGTCGCTATCGAAGCATTGAAAGAGTCACTGAAACTCGAGCCGCAATCGGGAGAGCCGGCCTTGGCGCCGCTTTCGTGAGAAAGTTTTGGGATGCCGTACGCGAAGGCGTGAACGCTGACAAAGAATTATGTTAGAGAGACTTAAACAAATAGAAGCTCGGTACGAAGAACTTTCGCAGGAACTTTCGTCGCCGGAGTTGCTGGCTGATCACGCGGCCTACAGTAAAGCCGCGAAGCAGCACAGAAGTCTTGGCGACATTGTGGAGAAATATCGCTCCTGGAACGTCCTCAAGGAACAACTAGCCGGCGCGCGCGAGCTCTTAGACACGGTCGATGACGACGAGATGCGGGAGATGGCTCGTCTCGAAGTTGAGGACCTGCAAGCGAAACTCGAGACCACCGAGACTGAGCTGAAGCTGCTGCTGATTCCGTCCGATCCCAACGACGAGAAGAACGTGATTGTTGAGATCCGCGCCGGCACTGGCGGCGACGAGGCATCGCTCTTTGCCGCTGAGATGCTCCGCATGTATCAGCGCTATTCCGAAAGGCAGGGTTGGCGTTTTGAGATTCTGGATGCGTCTGAATCAGGGATTGGCGGCGTAAAGGAAGCCATCGCGCTAATCGAGGGCGACAAGGTTTATTCGAAACTCAAGCACGAATCAGGCGTCCATCGCGTACAGCGTGTGCCCCAGACTGAAGCCAGCGGCCGCATTCACACGTCTGCGATAACCGTTGCAGTTTTGCCGGAAGCTGAGGAAGTGGACGTCAAAATTGATCCGAAGGATCTACGCATCGACACCTTCTGTTCTTCGGGACCTGGTGGCCAGTCAGTTAACACAACCTACTCGGCGGTAAGAATCACTCACCTTCCAACCAACCTGGTTGTCTCCATGCAGGACGAAAAGTCGCAGATCAAGAACCGCGAAAAGGGGATGAGAGTCTTGCGGGCCCGCTTGCAGGAACTAGAAGAGAAGAAGCAGCATGATGCTCAGGCCAGCGAGCGGCGCTCACAGGTGGGCTCGGGGGATCGCTCGGAGAAAATTCGCACCTACAATTACAAAGAGAACCGGGTTACCGATCATCGCATCGGCCTCACGATCCATCAGTTGGATCAGGTGATCGAAGGTAATCTGGATCCATTCATCCAGGCCCTGGTTAATCATTACCAGGCGGAGAAACTCAAATCAGAGGCCTTGGCGGCGTAGCCGTATTTCCGATTGCCAATTTCCAATTGCCGATTGGTTTGCCTTCAATGGACCGCCGCTGTGATTAAAGCTCACGATTTGTGCCAAACGCCAATCGGAAATGACCTAAATCGGCAATCGGCAATCGGCAATGAGTCTAACCACACATGTCCTCTTGATTCGTCACGGCCAATCTCAGGGTAATGCTGAGGGTCGTTTTGGTGGGCACACCGACACTCCGCTCTCACCGCGAGGACGCGCCGAGGGGCGACGAACCGCTCAAGCGCTGGCTTCGGAGCCCTTCAGCGCCATCGTCTGCAGCGACCTGACGCGGGCAATTGAGACGGCAAGTCCGCTGGCGAAGTTAGCGAGACTGGAACTCCAAACCGCCGAAGCCTTCCGCGAACGTAGCGTGGGTGTCATGGAGGGACTAACTTTCGAGGAAGCAGCCGCTCAACATCCGGAACAGTATGCTGCCTTGCTGCGGCGCGATTTTGAGCATGTGCTTCTGGGCGGTGAGAGTTACCGCCAGACCCTCGACCGCGCTTCAAGCAAACTCGATGAACTGGTCGAACAATACAAGGGCGGACGCATCGCGATCTACACACACACTGGAACCATATGCATCCTAGCACTCCACATCATGGGAGCTCTGGATGCGCCCGAGCTCAGACCCGTTTGGATCGCCAGTCGAAACTGTGGAATCAGTCGCTTCGAGCTGCGGGATGACGGATTAGTGCGGGTCCTGGCCATCAATGACACGCAGCATCTTGAAAACGTGTAAGGAATCGTGGCCGTGACGGAAAATGTTTTTTAACGCGAAGCGATCCGAGCGCGTTCGGCGGCGGTCCACTCACAGAGGGTCTTAATATCCTCAGGCGAGAGCTTTGCGCCCCAATGAATGCGGGTGTAGGACTGAAGCGGCATCGCGCCGTCTTCGACCTCCTCGCATATCTCTTCAAGCTTCTTGCCGGCCTTACCGTTATCAAGACTGCCCCATTCTGAAAAATTCAAATGACTTCGTCCGTCGTTGACGTGATCAATTAAGAACCAGGAGACCGGCGCCACGTTGCTATACCAGGGCCAACGCGTGGTGTTCGAATGGCAGTCCTGACAGGAACGGTCCAGGATCGCGGCAACCTGTGGATTCACCTGCAGGCGAGCATGAATAGTCTGAGACTGATCCACGGCGGGGTTAGTCCTGGCGGGCCTCACGAACTGCAAACCGATAAGCACAACCACAACAACCAGGGCGAGCCATTTGAGAATCTTTAAAGCCTTCTTCACGCTCGTAACCTCCGACGACGCTGCCAGATAAGTGCAATCAATGAAAACAAGCCAACAGTTATGAAGGCGAAAGTGTATTTCACTCGTCCGCCGTTGT
>CAZVHN010000589.1:0-2461 GCA_964626895.1 uncultured Chloracidobacterium sp.
TAACCTGCTGGCCGAGGAGCGAATCGCGCTGCAGCAAAGCGCAGCAGCAGTGCAGGAACTGGTGAACGTTCTGGGGATTTAGCTGGAGCGCGGGCATCCTGCCCGCAGAGAGTGCGCCAGCACCCTCCGGGAGTTTGGCGTTCACTCAGCCTTGACCTTTAGTTATGGTCGGTTTTCGCGCTTCGTTCTCATTGCGGGCAGGATGCCCCCACTCAAAGGAGGGCGGCCGAGCCGCGGCAAAGTGACTCCCGGCCCTCAAGCCCTTATTTATTGACAAGCGGTCTGCGCAAAGCTATAAGAAACGCAGCATTCCTCGTAATCACAAACCGGGCGCGCATCGACCAGCCAGGCTTCTAAACCATTGGACCCTGGTGCAACTTCTAGTTAGGCTGAGTCGCCCACTTTGAAACCAGCGACAGAATTTCCGCCGCATCACAACGAAAGGAAACAGCCATGAGTTATCCACAACAGTCTGGTCCATCGAACTTTGAAGAACGGATTACAGCACTTGAGGAGAATGCCAAGAAAAACAACAAGAATCTTACGGATACTTTCAAGAAGCTCGTAACAATACTTAACGAGGCCAGGGACGTAGAGTGCGAACTACCACCGTTCTGTGAGGAACCAGTGCAACCTGGCGAGAATGGTTAAGGCCGCGACCCTCACTACTCTTTCGAGTTCGCGACCCTGGTCCCGTTTCGAGCTACCTCTGGTCGCTTATCAGGACCACATCATTGGTTTCCACTCCACGCTCGCAGGCAAGTTGCTTGTTGTCGTAGGACCAGTCGTAAGAAAACACCTGGTCCGCCTTAAAGTCTGTCATCTGCGTGGGTGGTCCACCGTCTATTGCTTGCTTCCAAATATTTGAGATGCCGGCGCGAGTGTCAACGTACATCAGGGCGCGCCCATCGGGCGTCCAGCGAATCCGCTGCCGAAGGAGGATGGGAATATTATACGTGTTGATTGGGCGACCGCCTGCAAAGGGAATGATCGCTATTTTCAGGGCATTACTATCTTCGTCCCAGTGCCGACAGGCGATCAGCTTCCCGTCAGGAGAAACGACCGGCGTGCTTGAAGTCGCATTGGAGAGTTGCAAAGGTTGACCACCTTCTACCGGCACTTTCCATAGTGTCGGTTTTGTCCCACCGCTTTGATAAACGACCCAGCGACCATCAGGCGAAGGATACGGATTGGAGTCGCTACCACCGCTGGTCAACTGCTTCGGGTTACTGCCGTCCGCATCCATCCTCCAAATGTTAAAAGGCCCAGTCCGAGTTGAGGAAAAAAAGATGTAACGGCCATCGCGTGAAACTGCCGGGTGGTAATTTGAACCCGCATCGATGGTCAGTTGAATCTTAGCGGTTCCATCGGAGCGCATGCTCCAGATATCCAGCTTTCCGCTGGCCATGGTGGAATAGATAATCCTGTTATCGGGCGTCCACGCCAGTCCATAGGTCCAGCCAACCCCGGAAGTGATCCGGGTGGCGCGGCTCGCGTCTCCATTAGGCGCCAACCAGATACTTGTCAACCGATTAGATTGCACGGAAACGAGCGAACTTGAGTCGGAGGTCAGACTGATATCTTTATAGTCGTTGGAATCTTTGGTAATGCTCTGCACTTCACCTTCCGGATAGGAGATGTACCATAATTGAATCGGACTGACTGATTCATCGGCAGCGGTGGCGATCATGCCGCTGCCGTCCTTGAGCCAGGCAAGCCTTGGAACCCCAAACCATTTGTGTGATGTCGCTGGCTTTTCCGACCCATCTGCTACGAGCACTGCAACCACACTCATGTGAAAACCGCCCGTATAATTCCCGTCAGCGCAGGCGATCACTCGTCCGTCGGGCGACCACGCTGGTCCCTGAAGAAATGCGTCGGGACCCTTGCGGGTAGCGAGTTTCCGCTCCCCGGAGCCACTGATGTCCGCCACCATGAGCGCGTATTCACCTTCCTTCTTGTCGTAGCGAATAAAGGCAAACTGCTTTCCGGTTGGCGAAAGAGTGACGGCGCTGTCAATACCTAACATTAGCTTCTTTGCAGCCCCGCCGTGGGCCGGCACTTCGTAAAGCAGGCCAATATCGTTCTTTTCAAACCTGACGTAGTAAATATAGTTGCCATCGTGTGAGAAGGTTATTCCCCGGTAGCGCACTTCCGCCGCTGCCGCAATTATCGAGTTACTTGCGGTTGCTATGTAGCTCAACACAAGAGCTTGTTGTCCAGCGTCTTCCACAACGTGGGCGATGTATTTACCGTCAGGAGAAATGGCCGCGTTGAGAGATCTGCCAGTATTGGTGAGTTTAGTCATCCCCATGTTTTGAAATGGCACGCGGACCCTGGCTCTGCGCCACTGGAAGGTGGCCCAGACGCCCGCAATGACAACGATGAGTGCCAGAACAAAAAAGCTGATAGACAGCCTCGGGCGGCGAAGCGAGTCGGAGATGCTTTTGAAGGCGCTTGA
>CAZVHN010000590.1:0-7037 GCA_964626895.1 uncultured Chloracidobacterium sp.
GCTCGGTGTCCGGTCATTCGACCAATGTGAATGCGGTAGAAGACCGGCAAAATTGAGTGAGAGCCGTCCCGATGCGTATCAGACATGTAAGCAGGCTCCCACCACATCACGCGTCGTCGCAGCAGTTGGTGGGCCTTAATGCGCGCAGCTTCGTATTAAGGTTCATCGGGTAATTCCTCATAACGTCCAAAAACGATAACGCTCATCCATTGATTGTGGCTAATTCGCTCGTCGATCTCCAGGCAGACCTGCGGGTTCGCGCGCATCCATTCGATTTTCTGCCCCACGGTGGTGAACCCGTAGATATGTCTTCCATCAAACGCGAAGTAGATGGGAACAACATAAGGCCGGTTGTCGCGCGCGCATCCCAGTCTGCCTGCGCTCGCCTTTTGTAAGGCGCTGCGACATTCATCGTCGGTCATCTCATGGATAAACACAGCAAACAATCCTGGTCTAACGGACTCGAACGACAATACTGGTCTAACAACTGGCAAGTGGCGTTCCGCCGGGCCGGAGTCATTTTCGTCCCCAATTCGCGTCATGGACGCCACCGAATTGCTCGGTGCTTGCGGAAACTGACGCAGGCATTGGGTTAAAGCCCGCTGTCTTTCGACTTCAATCAAAAACTCCAATTAACTCTCTTCAGAAACCCCCGGATTTCCCAAGCTCTTGCAAGGTTTTGCGTCTCCGAAGTCTCGAGACGGAAGGCACAGGCGTTGCCTAGTTCTATTTTTGAAAGGTGAGTGCTCTTATGCCTGGCAAGAGGAAGTATACAAACGCGACGTTTACCAAACGAGTCGATCACGAAGCCGGCCGCCATCGTCCTTCGCGCGCCATGAGCGAGCCCGCAGTTTGTAAGGACTGTGGAGCTGTGTATGCCAACCGACGCTGGACCGCCGCAAATACAGGCTTCGGAAATGAACGGCACAAACACTGGCGGCCTCCACAGATGACAGTGTGCCCTGCGTGTCAACAGAAACGCACCGGTGAACCGCGCGGATTTGTCTATCTGGATGGCGACTTTTTGGTCGCGCACCATGAAGAGATCGAGCGACTTCTGCGCAATGAAGCAGAAAGGGCCGCAGAAGACAATCCTTTGGCGAGAATCATGGATTGGAAACAAGGCCAGGACCACAAGCTTACCGTTACCACAACAACGGAACATTTGGCGCAGCGCTTAGGCCATGCTCTTGAAAAGGCATTTGGAGGGATTGTGCATTACGATTTTTCGCACGAGAACAAACTTGCTCGGGTGAACTGGCAGCGGGAGTGAATGACGAATTCGCAAGTCGCCTTGTTTTGAGGAAGACGCTTGTTGAGGTGGGGGCGATGACAGCAACACCAGTGACCAGAGGAGTACCGGAAACAGGCGAGGTTCAGATCAGGGACTCACTCTGTTTTACTCACCGGTGAAGCAATACATCACGTCAAAGCGCCGACTCTGTTAATAGTCGGCGGTCTTGATGGACCAGTCATTCGGATGAATGAGGACGCTTACAAAGAGGTCCGGTGCGTGAAGGAGTTGAAGATCGTACCGGGTGCAACGCATTTGTTTGAGGAACCCGGTACGCTCGAAGAAGTTGCGCATCTCGCCTCGGAATGGTTTGTGAAGCACCTGCAGAAATGCTGACTCAAAAATATTGAGTTAGGCATCGACGGCCGTCGGAGGTTAGTCCATCATCACGCAGTTTTTTAGAAATAGAACTGAAGCGGGACGATTCCTGGCTGCGAAACTTTCGGAATACGCCAATCGTCCAGACGTGGTGGTCCTTGCATTGCCACGTGGCGGGGTGCCCGTCGCGTACGAAGTGGCCCAGGCGCTCAAGGCCCCGTTGGATATTTTTGTGGTGCGGAAGCTGGGCGTGCCTGGCTACGAGGAACTTGCCATGGGAGCCATCGCGACCGGTGGCGTGCGCGTACTGAACGAAAGCGTAGTGCGCTATCTCGATATTTCTAACCATGTGATCGATGTGGTCGCGACCGAAGAGCAGCGTGAGCTCGCCAGGCGCGAGCGGCTCTACCGCGGCAAGCGCCCGCCTCTCGACGTCCGTGGACGCACGGTCATTATCGTTGATGATGGTTTGGCAACCGGATCGACTATGCGTGCGGCCGTCCAAGCTTTGCGTGGGCAGCAGCCGGAACGAATCGTCGTCGCAGTGCCGGTTGGGGCTCGGGAGACGTGCGATTCCCTCCAGAGGGAAGTGGACACCATGTGCGTATGCGCCATTGCGCCCCAGCTTTTTGATGGAGTGGGCCGCTGGTACAGAGACTTTTCGCAAACCACGGATGAAGAAGTTCGTGAACTGCTCGCGCGGGCTGCGCAGATTCAGGGTCGCCGCGTGGCCTAGCGTTGATTCGGGGACGATTGGGCTTACTGATTGGAGGGACAGGCAATGCTGAACGAAACCACAGCTCTACTCAGTGATCTAATGCGCGAGGCCGCCCATCCGCTCGTTGGTGAAGTCGAAGACCATGACCCGTTTATGAAACTGATTGGCGACGCTCACCTGGTGCTGATCGGCGAGGCATCACATGGGACACATGAGTTCTATTCGATGCAGTGCTCCATTTCGATGAAACGCGCGCAGTCGAGCCTTTGGAGCGGACTGCGGACTGGGAAGCCGGTGAAGTGCCGGAGACTTTCCCAACAGGTATTTTGAAGGAGATTACACTATGAGAACGAGAGAGATTTCACGAAGCGAATGGCCGGAGTTCTTCGATAGCTTCAGCCGTCAACACGAGGGCTGGCTGGTGGCACTCGAGGTTTTCGGAACCGACATCGGAGTGCAAGTTGAGGAGCGTGAATTGGCATTCGAAGGCATTGTCGCTGAATTGGACGAAGTTCAGGGCGATGAGATTGCTATCATGATCGGGGCCAAGCCGGACGATCACATCACGCACAGCATTAGTCGCCCCACACAAGTGAGTTTGGAGCAAACAGACGAAGGTGCCGATGTTGCGCTTGCGATTAATTCAGCAGATGGAGTTACGGCTCTGGTGCGATTTCGCTCAGCGTTGTTGCCGGAAATGGTCGATGGAGTGGTGACCCAGCCATCAGGGGCGACAGAGCTTACAAATTCATTGTTTCTCGATGCCTAAACCGTCTCCGCTATCGCCCGCTCCCGCGGCTGGGGTTTACGGCGGTTTACCCTGGGGCTAACGCCCCAGGCTTGATGCTGCCGCCCGCGATTGCGGGCTGGTTGAATGGTATCCCTTGGTTGCGACCCTGCCCGCGCTAGGTAGTGTCCTATTAGGACACTACCTAGCGCTACGTCAGCTTGCTTCTCAGCCATCTGCGCACGTAGGCACTCTTCCTGCCTGAGCTTTGTAATTCTTTCGCCCCCGTCCTATTATTTCCCGCAGCGCGAAGGGCGCATCCAGTCCGCGGAAAGGGCCGTGCCCACCTTTGAACCACAAAACGAAGGATACGAACTTTCTTTCAGCCTTAATTGGCAAGCCTGATTCGGGCGGACTCCAGGCCCAGACGGTAGTTGGGTAATCCCCACTATCACGGACCGGCATTCACACGTCGAAGCGCCGGGCCAATGAAAGGAGCTTCGTATGTTTCCCAATCCGCAGGACGCGCTTCCCCTTCCGCCACACCCCAACCTCGAACAATACAAGAAACTCGCAAAGGACCTGGTGAAGGCCTGCAGGCAGGAGGCAGCAGGCACAAAGAAGGTCGAGCACGATGACCCTGGCGCGCACGATCATCAGCATGCACAACAGGACGCGATTGGCGACTGGGTCTTGAAGTGGTTGGAAACACTCGCGCGGTTGCAGGGCTTGACGATGACGCCTCAGGTCCTCGCAAGGATCGATCGCCACGCGCCTCCCGTCGAGCAATTTGTTCGAACTAAGCTGACGTTAACAGACGACGGAAACGCGAAGTGTGCTCTTGCCGACGCGCAATTCGTCATTGCGCGGTCACACGGTTTTCTGAGTTGGCCCAGGTTGGCCCAACACATCACCGAGCTCACGCACGCGAGTTCTCCTGTTTCAAATTTCGAATCGGCGGCTGATGCCATTATCAGCGGCGACGTGCAGACCCTCGAGCGATTGCTGCGCGAAGATCCGCGGATGATTCGAGCACGTTCAACGCGCGAACACACCGCGACGCTGCTCCACTATGTATCGGCGAATGGCGTCGAAGGCTTTCGTCAAAAGACTCCGAAGAACGCCCTGGAAATCTTGGAGATTCTGCTGAAAGCCGGTGCTGAGGTCGACGCCACCGCGGCGGTCTACCGCGGAGCATGCACGACTCTTGAGTTGGTATCGACGAGTGTTCATCCGTTGCGAGCGGGTGTACAAGACGCGCTGATCGAGAAGCTGCTGGATTACGGCGCAACCGTCGACGGGGCTCCCGGTGGACCCGGCATGATCATCCACTGCCTCGCCAACGGTTGTCCGCAGGCGGCCGAGCTGCTCGCCAGCCGCGGCGCGCAGTTGACGCTCGAGGGGGCGGCCGCATTGGGACGACTGGACATACTCAAGAGCTTCTTCGACAAAGACGGCAGCCTAGAAGCAGTCAGTACCGGGAGCAGACCGGGGTCCCCAAGCGGGCAGCCTGCTTGGGGTGGTGTTAGCGACCGGGTTTCTTCAACGACCGACCAGATGATTTCCGGGTTTCTGCGGGCTTGCGCATATGGTCGAAACGACGTTGTCGAGTTCCTGCTGCAGAAGGGAGTCGACATTGCCGCACAGGGCAATGACGGACAGACCGCACTGCACTGGGCCGCGATTGGCGGACATTTGGAGACAATCAAGTTGCTGCTGGAACGAAAGGCCCCGCTTGAACTGGAGAACATGTATGGCGGCACGGTCCTCGGGCAAACAACTTGGTCCGCCGCTCACGGCGGCGATCCGGATGTTTACGTTCAGATCATCGAAACCCTGGTTGCCGCTGGGGCCAAGCTTAACGATCGGCATCCGCCGGTCAACAAGCGCATTGATGAACTGCTCGAGAGGTATGGGAGTCGCACCGACGAAAGCTTGTGGTGGTATGGCGAGAAGCCGAAAAGAAGGTGACCGATGTCTATCCGCAGATTACACAGATTACGCAACTTCAAAATCACAAAGTAGCAGTAGGCAGGGCAAAAACCCCGTTTCTCTGTCTTCGTCTTTGCCTACTGCCCTCTGCATTGTCAAACTTTACAGTCTGTGGAATCTGCGGAATCTATCGACCGGCTGAACCTGGCTCTCTACCTAAAAGTCGAATAAGACGACGCGAGATCGATATTGTGCTGTATTTTTTTTGGAAAATAGTCCTGCACCAGCTTTCAGCCGCCGTTTGCACCAAGAGCGTTCCAATAATGGAGCGCGCATGCGCAGCCAAGCGCACCTTAGCTTTGTAAACTCGGTGCAATCTGCGTAATCTGTGGATAAATGATCGTTCACCTGATCGACGGCACATACGAACTGTTTCGTCACTTCTACGGAATCCGGCGCTTCAAGAAGACCGATCCCCCCTACGGCGCAGTGGCAGGCGTGCTTCGCGCAGTTGCGAAGATGCTCGATGAGGGAGCGACTCATATCGGAGTCGCGACGGATCACGTCATCGAGTCGTTCCGCAACGGTTTGTGGCCACACTACAAGACCGGCGCCGGCATCGAGGCAGTCCTGCGCTCGCAGTTCCTTCCGCTCGAGGAGGCGCTGGCCGCGATGGGCGTGGCCGTGTGGCCGATGATCGAGCTCGAGGCCGACGACGCGCTCGCTTCCGCGGCCCACCTTGCGGCCCAGGATGAGCGAGTGGAGAAAGTGTGCATCTGGACGCCGGACAAGGATCTCGCGCAGTGCGTCGTCGGAGAGCGCGTGGTCCAAGTGGATGGGAGAAGGGGCCTGATTCGCAATGCGAACGCTGTTCGAGCCAAGTACGGCGTAGCGCCGCCGTTCATCCCGGACTACCTCGCCCTCGTGGGTGACGCCGCGGATGGCTATCCGGGAATCGCGGGCTACGGACCCAAGACAGCCGCTCAACTTATAAACCGTTACGGCCGTCTCGAAGACTTCCCGCTCGAGATTCTCAAGGAGGACAACCTCTCCAGCGCCTTGCTCTTCAAGACGCTCGCGACGCTGAGAATCGACGCTCCACTCTTCGGCGATGTGGAGCAGCTGCGCTGGCGCGGCGCAACGGCTTCTTTCCGGACGGTGGCGGAAAAGATCGGTGATGCGAGCTTAGCGACGCGCGTGCTTGATCTGGAGAAACGACTCCCACCTAAGGGCCGCACAAAAGCCTCACCTCGGGCGGCGACGCGGAGCGGAGATTGAGTTTCGACTCTGCCTGGTCATCGTCGACTAATTTCAACAACTGTTCCCGATACAAAATATATCCTGCACTTGACATATAGAGAACCTTAGCGTAGGGTGGGTGTCGAACCGAGTCCAGCTTACTCCGCTCTCAGCTCCTCTGGGATCTTCCAGATCACCTGATAATCCACAGCTCAATCACCAGGAAAGCCTCAGGCGTAATACGTTCCCCAACCAGTCGATGACCAGTGTCTGGCGAACTTAGAAAGCCGATAAGGAAGATAATCAGATTATGAAGACTAATATCACACCATTACATGACCGCGTTATCGTGAAGCGCATTGACGAAGGCGAGCAGATTCGCGGCGGCATCATCATCCCGGACACCGCCAAAGAAAAACCCCAGGAAGGCGAAGTAATCGCGGCCGGAGAGGGCAAATACAAGGAAGACGGAACGCGCCAACCTTTGGATGTTAAGAAGGGCGACCGGGTCCTGTTTGGCAAGTACAGCAGTTCGGAAATAAAGATCGACGGTGAAGACCTGTTGATTATGCGCGAGGATGAGGTTCTCGGAATTATTACGCGCGCCGGTGCTGCTGGCGGCAAGAAGAGCGCGAGATAGTTTAAGCCACAGATGAACGCGGAAACACACAGATCCAAACACAAATCAGTCTGCCTGTATCCGTGTCCTTCTGTGTTTATCTGTGGCTGAAAATGTTCTCGAGGCAATGATTTCGGTTGGGTTAATTGACAGTCTTGATTAGGAGAAGAAATAAAAGTTATGGCAAAGC
>CAZVHN010000591.1:0-8387 GCA_964626895.1 uncultured Chloracidobacterium sp.
CCGTCGCGCGCAACATCGGCCACTCACCCACAACTGTGACCGGTCGTATCCGCTATACCCGGAGAGAGGGAGGCACCGGGATCGTGGTCTTCCCGAAAGTTCAACTGGCTCCTGGTCAGGCTAAGGCCGTAAACGTTGCGACGGCCCTACGCGGGACTCGTTTCGAAGGATTAGGCGCTTCGGTGGGATTTGAGTTTGAGTACACGGGAGACCCGGGCAGTGTCGTCATGTCGGCCCAAAGCACCGGCAGGAGCGGCAACCAGGTTTTCCGTGTGCCGCTCCTTGATCCTGCAGCGCAGCGGAGCAGCACAGGCGGTTATCCCTGGATCGTCGACGGCGACGAATCTACCGTCGTTTACTTGAAGAACACGACGGACCAGCCTCAACGTTACGTCGCGCACCTCAAGTCGGCTGGCGGCACGTACATGATTGGGCAGAAGGTAATCGAGCCCGGACTGACAACGGAATATGACATCCGCACGTTACGTGACCTGCAAGTGCCCGACGAGAACGGGAACACGATTCCCCTGGATGCCACGCACGGGCATTTCAAGTGGTCGGTGATTTTGGAAGACGACGCTGCTGAAGAGTTGGTGATGATCGGCCGGGCTGAACACTTTAATGTCGCGCAAGCGATGAGCAGCACTTACGCTTGCGCGAGCTGCTGCCCTGACAGCACCGTTGGCAGTTACATCACCCCGATCTTCACTGTGGAAGTCTTTGCCGACGATATCTTTGACTTCGACGCCGTTGAGGTAAGAGAGGACTGCTAGGGCGATCAGTATCCTTCGAACCGAACTTTCGGGGTATCCTGGAGCAGCGGTGACAGTGAGGTGGCATCAGTCAACGACTCGGGCACGGCGACTGCCCTGAACGGGGGAGAGGCCGACATCGAAGCTTCCTTCTCGGGGCGCTACTATTACACCGTGGAGTGCTACCCACAGTACGGTCCGGAGAGAGGTTACGCCACCGATGAGATCCAGCCCAACCTCCCGGGCTGCGGCGACTGCGATTGGGACTTAGCGCAGCGGCGACCCAGCCGACGGTTGCGGGTTAAGCCGAAGATTACCAGCATCACACCCAGCCGCGGGGCGATCGCTAGCCAGACGAGCGTCACGATCCAAGGCAGGGGTTTCGGGTCGAACCCATCGGTGCTGCCCGGCGGGACAGGCCTCTCTTACTCGGGCAGCGGAGGCAGCGCCACACAGCTAACCGGGACCTTGACCGCGGCGGCCAATGCCACCCCCGGGAACCACTCGATTCAAGTCGGGACCAACGGACAAACCAGCAACAGCGTCCAATTCTTTGTGCAAGTACCGAGCAAAATTCTACCCTATACTGCTTCAAGTCTGGCACCTGACGGAATAGGCCCAATTAGGACACCGGTAAATGCGGACGTTAGGACTTTGGAGGGGGTCCTAGTATTTCAGAACTTTTGCGGCGTATATCGGAGCTATCTGTTCTTCCTGGCAGATCAGGAGGGGCAGCGAATCCAAGCAGCCTTCACATTCGATGAAATATTCTCTAATGTCAACTCGCCTCCAACGCTGGCTGCTCCCGCATACACGCCTGTTAACTTTCCTGCTAATTATGTGGCGATTGAAGACCTTCAATCTGTCGGTTTTATTGGTGGATGTCTGAATACTAATGAGTTCCAGACCTTCACTCAACGATTCAAAATAACGATAGGTGGAACGGAATTCTTTCCCACGACGACGATAAATATTAAAAGGGGGAATGAGGGTGGAGTACTTAAAGTGGACCGCACGATCACAACGCCATAAGTGGGTTGTTCACAAAGGAGTCGAAGCAATGAAGATGTTCAAGATCTTGATAACTGTTATGTCCGGATCACTAATGATAGCCACGGTCAGCCACTCCGGCCAAGCAGTAAATCAATCCAAAAACCTCCTTGACCGTCAAGCCAAAGGGGCGAATCTGCAGAACGTGATGGTCGGCCAGGCGGTAGTAAACGCGCTCCTCGATGCGGGTGCGCCGGGAGGTGTTGCGAGGGTATCTGATTGCAATGAGTCGGTGACACATATCTTCAGGCCGCGCGACTCTTCATTACGTGGAGTATTGGACTCAATCGTTTCCACTGACCCTCGTTATACCTGGGAAGTTAAGGATGATGTGATTAACGTGCTCCCAAGTAACGGGTTACCACCATTCTTTGCGATTCGTATCTCCAGACTTGAAATCTCCCAAGTGGAATCGCCGAATGAAGCATTAGCCCGATTGCTGGCGATCCCTGAAGTGCAAAAAGCGCACCTTAAACTCGGACCTCGTGCTGTGCAAGGTGGGACATACGTGTTCTGCCCCGGATGTCCGCCTAAAGAGACGAAAAAGATTTCAGTCAGCCTAAAGGGCGTCACAGTCCGCGAATCCTTGAACGCCATCGCCCGCGCACATGGAAATGCAGTCTGGCAGTTTCGCCAGTCGGAATGCAGCGGACGAAAATCCTTTTCTCTCGATTTTGCTGCCAAATAGTGCGCTACGGGATGTGAAGTTTTTCTTCCGACAGTCACAGATGGCTCGACCATCGAACCTTAGTTGTACCCTTCTTGTGCTGGGTCTTCTCGGTTGCTTGTTGGTCGCTGGGGTCAGAGGGTGAGCAAAGCAACTCTAAACCCATTGATCCAAGCTCCGGGGGGTTTCCCAGTTTCTAGCCGACTTTCGTTTCTAACAACCACAATCATAAGTTATTTCGTTGGCGTGGCGTTCGGGCGCAGAGTGTTTGAGTCGATCCTGGGCACCTGCGTCGCTCCTTCCTCGGCCTTGAAGTAAGGCTCTTCCTTAAAGCCAAACAGCTTAGCCGAGATTACTGTGGGAAACCTGGCGCGGGTCGTGTTGTAGTCCTGCGTACCGTCATTGTAATCCTTGCGCGCTGTCGCGATCCGGTTTTCCGTCCCCACTACTTCATCCTGCAGTTTCAAAAAGTTCTGGTTGGACTGCAACTGGGGATATGCCTCCTGCAGCACCAGCAACCGACCAATCGTGCCGCCGAAACTATTAGCCGCGTCGATCACCGCCTGCTTTTGCTCCGGCGACTTATCGCCGCCCTCGCCCTGGGGCGCTTGGTTCGTGGCGTTTAAGAGCCGGGATCGCGCTTCAGCGATCTTACCGAAGACTTCCTGTTCCTGTACGCCGGCAAGTTTCGCAGATTCGACAAGGTTATTAATTAGGTCGCCACGGCGTTGAAGTTGAGTTTCGACGTTGGCCCATTTGGCCTTCACGTTTTGTTGCTTGGTCGTGAGCGTGTTATAGCCGCAACCACTCGCGGTTAGAGAAACGAAGATAGCTAAGGCAAGTAAGATTGTTCGCTTGTAGTTCATGTTTGATCTCCCGATAGTTTTAAAACTCAATTCACTAGAACGATCCACGAAATCACACAAACGGACACGAAAAGAGTTCTTGGTTCGAGTCATTTCGGGTGCTTTCGTGGATCGTGCTATTCCTTTTTCCGCAGCCTGCTAGGGCGTTTCTGCGAGCTCAGTTTCGTCAACCGCCTCAACTACGTGTTCGATCTGGACCATGTAGGCAGCGAAAAGTTCATTGGCTTCCTCGTCCGTGGCGGGCCGCTCGCCCGTGGCCCGCAGGGCAAATATTCTTTCAAACGGTTCAGGGTCGAGCTTCAGCAGTTTGGCCGTCGCTCGCACACAGTCGGGTTTCGCAACCGGCGGGTCCGTACCATGCAGCATCAACACCGCGCGAAAGAGGGACGCGAAACTCGCCAGACTGTCGCTCATCAGATCGCAAAGCTTTTCGACTGAGACAGACGCGGGAATGTATAGCCGGCGGAGTTGAATCAACTTACTACGAAGCTCATATTCGGCCTGGTGCCGCAGGTGAGCGTCAGAAAGCTTGATGACCTCGAACGGGTCTCTGCCAAAAAGTACAACGCGCGCATTTGCCATCTGATGAAACTCGATCGGAAATACGTCCGCAGCGTCGGATAGTTCCTCGACCGTGAAGTAGACTGGGATCGGATGTCCCAACCGGCGCCATTCGCGCATTGGCGCCTGGGCCTGGCGAAGATCCTCAGGAGTTATTCTGTTCAGTGCTATAAGCAGATTGTAATCCGAGCGCAACTCCACCTGGTCTCCTGCCGCGGCAGAACCGTAAAGCACCACGGAGGCGAGATTGTCGCCATGCGTCGCGCGCAAGTCGGTAACCAGGCCATTCAGCGCTTCCTTAACTAATGTCTTAGCCATCTTTTAATATGTGGCGGATAGTAGCAGAATCCGGATTCAAGTCGCGACAGCGTCCTGGGCGTTGTGACCGGCAACGATACTGGTCCACTACCAACTACCGCCCGCACCGCCACCGCCGAAACTACCTCCCCCACCAAAACCACCACCAAAGCCTCCTCCGCCACCGCCAAATCCGCCACCACTCCAGCCGCTGCTGGAACCACCCCAACCTCCTCGGCCAGCGCTATTGAGCAAAGAGCCCAGTAGGAACATGTTAAGGCAGCCGCTGCCGCCACCGCGCCTCATGGAAAGAAGGATAATGATGATGATAAAAATGATAATACCGAGGGTGCAGAATGAGGAAGGCAATCCTGCCGTAGGTTGGCTCCTTGCTTGTTCCCGCGGCGCGCGGTAAGCGTAGCTCTGATCTATACCTTCAATGGTAAATCCACGTTTTTCTGCCAGGGTGGCGACGTAGGCCTGAACCGTATCGTAGATTCCCTGGCTGTAGTTTCCCCGTCTGAACTGCGGTACCAGACGTTCTCGCTGGATTTGTCCAACTAAACCGTCAGTCATATCTCCTTCGAGGTGATCGCTAACTTGCGTAAAGTATTTTCGGTCATTGACGGCAACCACCAACAGGAAACCATTCTTCTCACCTTCCTTGGATCCGATCCCCCAGCCTCGGGCAATGTCCAACGAGTACTCGAAGATGTCGCGGTCGCCAGTTGTAGGCACGGTTACGACTGCAAACTCTATATCAGCTCGCTGCTTAAGATTCTTATAGATCGCTTCCAGACGCCTTCGAGCATCAGGATCTATGACGTTGGCATAGTCAACGATTGGAGTGAATGGTTCAGGAAGGGGAATGGGCGACTTGGTCGTAGATTGAGCTTGGACGTTGGGACCAGGGAACCAAACCAGGGTCGCGAAAGCGATGGCCAGAAAAGCAAAGCGGCATTTTAGAACCAACCCGGGTCTGAAAACCATGTCCACCTAACCAAGTCGAACAGCCGTTAGTCCGTCCAGTAGTCCAATCAGTTTATGTAGGAGATAGAACAACGCCACGCCGACAAAAACGACGATCGACACCCTGGGGTTTCGTTCTTCGTTATGATTCACCTCGGGAATCAAGTCGCTGGCGGCGACGTAAAGGGTTACGCCGGCGGAGAAGGGCAGGGCATAAGCAACTGCCGACTGAATCTTCGCCTGAAGCAGCGCGACTCCGACTACACCCGCGAGTGTGGCCGCGCCGATCGCCGCAGTCGCCAGCAGGGCCTTCTTCTGAGACCGTCCCGACGCCAACATGATTGAGGCCACAGTGAACCCTTCGGGCATCTTGTGCAAGAGGATGGCGATGAAGACAAGTAGCCCGACTCTAAAGTTAACCAGGAATGCCGCCGCGATTGAGACCCCGTCGAAGAACGTGTGAATCCACAGTCCACCCACTGCCGTATAAGCTGCGGAGGGTCGCATGAACGACTCCGGATGTGTCTCAGCACCAAAGTGAAAGTGCGGAGCAATCGTGTGTTCGAAGAGTTGAATGACCAGATAACCCGCGAGTAGGAGCGTCATGGCGCCGGCCACTGCCTCCGCGGCGTTTTCGCCAGAGCGGCTACCCGTCCAGAGGCTGACAGTCTCGGGAAGGATCTCGATGAAGATGGCGGCCAGCATGAAACCGGCGCCGAGGGCAACCAGATACTTCAGAAAGCGCTCCCCAAATCGGTGAGTACCGGCTTTGATTAGTACGAGACCGCCAACCAAGTTTGCTCCCGCGGCAATCATGCCGAAGAGGAGAAGTTCGGGCAGTCGTCCCAGGGTTGACTCCATCCAGATGCTACTCAGTCAAGAATTGTTGGACCTTAACACGGGCGGGCCAATATACATCATGGCTTTGGACCTGCCTATGAGGTCGGTTGGAATAATAAGAATCGAGGCAGAGACTTCAGGGATCAGTCGGCAGGAGGCGGGAGGCAGGAGGAAAATACGGGAGGCAAGGCAAGTGCTTGGGAACGCTTTCTTTCTGCTTCCTGCCGTCTGCCTACTGCCTCCTAGCCTCGCTTGGTGGGCGGCGCGGCGGACAACAGGCGAACAGGAACTTTGGCGACCTCAGACCATCGAGCAGAAAAACCTAAGTATTTTTGAGGTTTCCTATTGACACGTCAAATGGAGCGGCGTAGTATCCGCCTTGGGTGGTCGAAAGTGGTCGGAAGTGGGTCCAACCTCGTAGCGACCGATCATTAGTAACTTTTCCTGTACGGCCACCCACAAATCTCTTTTCGGTCAACGCCATGCTGCGGGGAAACTACACGGCCCGGATAGACCCGAAGGGTCGGCTAAAGGTGCCGACGCCATTCCGTCGCCTGATCGAGGAGAAACATGGTGGCGAATTCTACATCACGAGTCTTACGGGCGAAAACGTTCGCATATACCCATTGCAGGAATGGGAATCCATCGAGCAACGCCTTTCGCTCTTACCAACGATGGATCCGGCACGACGCAAGTTCCTTGACAGAACGAACTACTACGGCCAACAGGCTATCATCGATGGACAAGGCCGCTTACTGATCCATCCGCTGCTACGCAAGAGTGCCGAGGTTATCGGTGACGTAGCAGTCCTGGGATACCTGACGTACCTCGAGGTCTGGGAGCTTGATAAGTTCAAGTTACGCATGCTTTCAGACCCTTATACGGAAGAAGACGAAGCGGCGATTGCGAGATTGGGAATTTGAAGACAGTTATAAGTGATGAGTAATAAGTGACAAGCAAGACGAAAAAGACAACCGATTCTGACATATCGCTTATCACTCATCACTTACTAGTTAGTTGTTCTTTGAACAAGATCACGGGGCGGTGGTGATGGCGGCGCCTTTGGGGGGCAAAGGCGCGCCCCACCGCCCCGTGCTGCTAGAAGAGACGAGGCAATCCCTTGCTCCTGCGCGGGGAGGTCTCTTCGTCGATTGCACAGTAGGACTAGGCGGTCATACCGAAGCGATTCTGGAAAGCTCCACTGAGGCTCGCGTAATTGGGATCGACCTCGACAAAGAGGCTCTGGATTATGCGCGTAAACGACTGGCGCGGTTTGGAAACCGATTTCGTCCCGTCCAGGCGAACTTCCGGGAGATTAGCGCGATCGTGGATGAGGCCGGAGAGAAGCAAGCGAGGGGAGTGCTGGCTGATCTCGGCGTTTCCTCGCTGCAATTTGATTCCGCCACGAGAGGGTTCAGTTTTCGCTTCGATGCTCCGTTGGATATGCGCATGAATCCAGCGAGCGAGACAGAAACCGCCGCCGAGTTGCTGCTTCAGCAGCCGGAGGCAGAGATAGCGAGAATTCTTTTTGAGTATGGCGAAGAGCGGCGCTCACGCCGCATTGCCAAGTGGATCGTTGAGAGTCGCGAGCGAGGGGAGCCGATTCGAACAACCAGAGCTCTGGCCGATCTGGTGCAACGCGCAGTCGGCTATAGCAAGACCAGAGCTATTCATCCGGCAACGCGAACCTTCCAGGCTTTGCGCATAGCAGTCAATCGCGAGCTCGCAGGGCTGGATCAATTCGTTGCCGCAGCGATAGATCTCTTACAACCGGACGGACGATTCGTAGCGATTAGTTTCCATTCGCTCGAGGATCGAATTATCAAGCAGGAACTTCGCCGGCTCTCCGGGTACTGCCAGTGCCCGCCACGAGTTCCTGTTTGCTCCTGTGGCGCCCGGCGGGCAGTTGAACTCCTAACAAGGCGTCCGGTTGTTCCTGATGATACTGAGGTAGAGCAGAACCCGCGTGCGCGTAGCGCAAAGTTGCGGGCCTGCCGGAAACTCTCTTTAACCTGACGAGGTGGTCGCATTCCGCACTCGTCCGATGAGTGTCTAGCCCCGTCAATACAGCTGGAGCCTACGAATGCAAAGACTTCCTGCAAAACAGCGAAACACTCGTGTCCGTCGCGAACGTGACTTTCGCGCGCTCTCTCGTCTGGTACTGCTCCTTTGTTGTGGCCTCGTGTTGGCGGTTGGTTTTGTATTCGCGGCGCGGCAGCATTTCGCTGCGGTTCAATTCGGGTACGAGAGCGAGAGTCTGCGCAATGAACGGCAACAGCTACTGGTGGAGCAACAGCGATTACTGCTCGAGAAGGAACAAGCATCAGCCCCGGCTCGGTTGGACTCTGCGGCACGTCAACTAGGCCTGAAGCCGCTGAAGGCCGG
>CAZVHN010000592.1:0-6204 GCA_964626895.1 uncultured Chloracidobacterium sp.
AGCTATGGATTGTGCCGACGGGCGCAAATCCACCGGCGGCCAGCACCGATAACGCAGTCTCGCCCTGTCCTGAATGCAGGCGGGCTCCGCGACGTCGTCGTGGCAGACGTGACTAGCAATAAGGCATAAACCTCGCGCCCCTGAAGACGCGAACCTTCCGAATGCGGGCGATCTCCTAAAGAGGTCGCCCGTATCGCTTTGGTGGTCGTCCGGGTTTTGTGCAACTAGGTCAAGGAGGCGCCGCATCGTACAGGGGCGGAGAGGTTGGTTAGATACAAACCTTCCAAATTATACTAAACTCAGGTCGGGCCCTTGAGTGCCTACTCTTGCTATTGCGGACTTGCTTTTGAAAGATGGTCACTAAAGTTATGAAGCTAATCCCCCTCGTGCTGGTTTTACTTCCGTTAACCGTTCAGCCTCTCGGACTTCGGTCGACAGTTCTGGCTGCCGATAGCGACAGTGCGGACCCCGCTCAATATTCCAACGACTGGCGCCCAACTGGTCCCCCTGGAGGGGACGTACGGGATCTAGTTGTCGATCCAAACAACCCGGATCGCTTCTATTTCGGAACGCTCGATGGCCAGGTCTACACCTCTGCGGATGGAGGTAAACGCTGGGAACTTCTGTACAACTTTAACAAGCCGAAGATGTTTGTAGATCACATACTGGTTGATCCGCGCGACTCAAAGACGCTGTACGTGGCCGCTCATAAGCACAAGGAGCCCGGCGGTTTCTTTAAGTCAACCGATGGCGGGCGCGAGTGGCGCGAGAGCAAGGAACTCAAGAATGAAGCTCTGCATTCGCTCACTCAATCCAGGTCCGATCCGGATGTCTTGATGACCGGCACCTTTAATGGAATCTTTCGCTCGGACGACTCAGGAGAGTCCTGGCAGCAATTGCCGACCCATAACACGTCTGGGCTGGTTCACGTTGAGTCGCTGGCGATCGACCCTCGCACTCCCAATATTGTCTATGCCGGCACTTGGTATCTTCCCTACAAAACAACGGATGGCGGCAAGACCTGGAAGTCAATCAAGAATGGGATCATCGATGACTCCGACATTTTCGCCATCGATATCGACCCGCGTGATCCAAATCACGTGATTGCCTCCGCCTGCAGCGGAATCTATGAGACCAGGAACGCGGGTGAAAGTTGGCGCAAGATCCAGGGCATTCCATCCCAATCTCGAAGAACCCGCGCCATCCTGCAACACCCATCAGTTCCTGGGCTTGTCTTTGCCGGTACCACCGAAGGTTTTTGGCGCTCAGAAAGAGGCGGTAATGCGGACTCCTGGATGGTGACCACTTCGCGGCAGTTGGAGATCAACTCGATCACTGTTCACCCTTCACGTCCCGAGACAATCTACATTGGCACAAACAACTATGGTGTGATGGTCTCTAACGACAGCGGGAAAAGTTTTTTACCCACTAATGGGGGATATAGCGGCCGGTTCGCCAACAACATCGTGGCGGATCGCGAGATGCCGAATAGGATTTACGCCGCAACTATAAACACAGCTACCGGAGGCGGTTTTCTCTTTGCCAGCAACGACAATGGCCAAACCTGGCGTCCTTCGATGCGGAACATGCCGTCGCGCCTGATCACTTATTCAATCTTGCAGGACACCCAAAACCCCGACGTGATTTACTTGGGAACCAATCTGGGCATCTATCGTTCCGTCGATAGAGGAGCTTCTTGGGCTCCGGTATGGGCAGCCAATTCAGCTGGAACTGTTCCCATTAAGAAAGCCGCGGTCACACGAGCGAAGAAAACATCCGGGCCCGCCACAAGTTCCCGTCAGCCGCGACGAGTCGGAGCTGCCCGGAAGCCCGACGACACAGTCCGTCGTGTCCAGGTGGCTCTGAACCGCGCCGGTTACCACGTCCGGACGCCCGACGGAAAACCCGGGCCACAAACCCTCGCTGCAATAAAGAGATTCCAGGCGGATCGCAGTCTTCCCACGACCGGAAAGTTTGATCAGATTACTCTGGCGGCACTCGGAGTGTCGAAGGGCGATGGTTCCAGCGCGGCGGAAGAGCAAGCGACAGCATCTTTGATTATCACTGATGCTATTAATGCGTTGGTGCACACGATAGACGTGTCCAGCGGCAAGCCCAGCTTCCTTGCCGCGACCAACGTAGGTCTCTATCGGAGCCTCGACCCTACCAAGGGCTGGCAGAAACTTCCGTATGGTTCATCAATTGATCCTCGCACCACCTCCATCTCCACCGGTCTGAATCAGCCGGAGGTTATCTGGGCTGGCACTGCGGCTTCGGGCGTGATTGTCTCGCGCGATGGCGGGCAGACGTGGAGGCAGGTGGACGGCATTCCCACTGACGCTCCGGTGAATACTGTTGTGCAGGATCCGCAGCGCCCCGGTTACATCTACGTGGGCACGAAGCAGGCGTTTTACTCGTCCCATGACGACGGCGCGAATTGGAGTCGCCGCGGCGGTAACCTGCCTTTCGGCGACTTCACCAGCATTCTGATCAATCCTAGAAACGTCGACGAAATCTTCGTGGGCAATGCTTATCAAAACGGTGAGATAGGCGGCGGCGTATACCGCACTGTCAACGCCGGCCAGACGTGGGCGCGTATTGATCTTAAGGAACATCGACTGGCAAGCCAGAGAATCTGGTCGCTAGCATTTGATTCGCAGGATCAGAACACGCTCTTCGTGGGATCGCATTCCGCGGGAGTTTATGTAGTGCCCCGCCGAAGTGAAACTGTTTCAGCTGATAGCCGGTGATCTTGTCGCCGATCCAGCATTGCCGATGAAACCGGCACCCCGGTTCGTTGATTTTTTGTTTGCCTGCTGTGGATGTTAGCTTGCCTTGACACACGCTCATTCTGGCGTGTACATTTCCCGACCTACCCGGTAAAAAGCGGCCGGTTATGTCGGAGCAAGCGGGTGACTACGGGCACGGCGGAAATCGAAAACACATAAAACACTCCTTTTCCAAATCTAAAACGGCTCGCATTCCTCGCTCCAACTGCAAAAATCCGACAATTTGCCATCGTCAAGCCAACAGGCCGCTTGAGCTGTCCGTCAATTGTGACTGTTGCGGATAGTATGCGGCAATGCAGCGCGATATGATCTATGACACGCTGAAATTGCCCGGGAAGCCCACAGGAGTCTGCATGTTTAGTGAAGAACCCAAGCTGAATCACAGCGACGCGACAGAAGATAAGACACCCTCCGGTGAGTCGGAAGTCTCTCCGCAGCAAGCCGCAACCCCACCTACGGGGGAACCCGTGTCCATTGCTAATCCCACCGAGAACGATGATGGTAGCTCCCCCGCCGGCGATGTCGACTTTGGAGAACTACTCGACCAATTCGAGCAGGAGCAAGCGACGCTGCAAGAAGGTGAAGTCGTTCGAGGCACAGTGGTCGGAATAAGTGAACGCGGTGTCGTCATCGATTTTGGATACAAGTCCGAAGGCATCGTGAACCCGGCTGAGTTTACCGAAGATGGCGTGATCACCGTGAAGGCCGGCGACGAAGTCGAAGTGCTGGTAAAGAGCATGGAAACTGCCGATGGCCTGCCTGTGTTATCGCGCGCGGATGCGGTGCGCATGAAGGCCTGGGATGATTTGGAGAAGGCCTACCAGGAGGGCTCGATCGTTAAAGGTCGGGTGATGGAGCGCATCAAGGGCGGACTTCGCATCGATATTGATGGCATCGCGGCGTTCTTGCCCGGCTCCCAGGTCGACGTGCGGCCGGTCCGCAATCTGGACAGCCTTAGGAACCAGGAGATCGAAGCGAAGGTAATCAAGCTCAATCGCAAGCGGTCCAACGTAGTGCTATCCCGCAAAGCCGTCATTGAGGGTGAGAACGCCGGCCGGAAAGATCAGACACTGGGTCAGATTGAAGAAGATATTATTGTCGAGGGTCAGATTAAGAACTTGACTGACTACGGCGCTTTCGTTGATCTCGGCGGTGTTGACGGCTTACTCCATGTTACCGATATGTCGTGGGGACGCCTGCAGAATCCGAGTGAACTCTTCAAGGTTGGCGATAACATCCAGGTCAAAGTTCTCAAATTCGATCGCGACCGCGAACGAGTCTCTCTCGGTTACAAACAACTTTTGCCCGACCCATGGTCAAGCGTTGAAGAACGCTTTCCTATCGGCACCAGAGTAGGCGGCCGCATCGCCAGCGTTGCTGACTACGGCGCCTTTGTCGAATTGGAGAACGGAGTCGAAGGGCTGGTTCATGTGTCGGAAATGAGCTGGTCGAAACGCGTCAAGCACCCCAGCAAGATTGTTAATCCAGGCGACACGGTTGAAGTTGAGGTGCTCAGCGTTGATCCGAAGGCTCGTCGGATCAGTCTCGGAATGAAGCAAATTCAGGAGAACCCGTGGCAAACGCTGCACGATCGCTACCAGATAGGTACACGAGTTCACGGGCGGGTGCGCAACCTGACAGACTTCGGCGCCTTCATTGAGATCGAAGACGGCGTTGATGGACTGGTTCACGTTTCCGATATCTCATGGTCCAGACGCATCAAACATCCGAGCGAAGTTTTGAAAAAAGGACAGGAGATCGACGCGATCATTACCAGCATCGACACCGAAAATCGCCGTTTATCGCTCTCTATCAAGGATCTTGAGCCTAATGCGTGGGAGCGATTCGTGAATGAGCACAAGCCTGGGGATGTGGTGCATGGGAAGATCGCTCGCTTTGCAAACTTCGGCGCGTTTGTAGAGTTGGACGACAACCTGGAAGGCCTGTGTCACATATCAGAGCTTTCGGACGAACGGGTGGCAAAACCCGAAGACGTGGTCCAACTGGGCCAGGAAATGGAATTCAAGATTCTCAGAATCGACACGGAGAGCAAGAAGATAGGCTTATCCGGGCGAGCTGTAGGCAAAGATGATGAGCCAATCATCGACACCAAGGTATACTCGTCGGAGGCGGGAAGTGGAATGGCGTCGCTCGGTGAGCTGGCTGATTTCGGCCTGGGCAGAACTGAGCCCGATCAGGAATAGTGACAGAGTAGAGAATCCGCCTCGGCGCATGATCGCTGGCCCGCACACGATCAAAATATACAAACTGGTCTGGCGGGGCTTTTTGTGGCCAGTGGTTGTCCAGGCAGCTTAACTTCGGGAACTAATAGTCTTGCTGGGCGCTGTCGTTTTCTGATAATGTACCGACGATCACTACCTCGCCACTCGGTTGCCGTACCTTGAAGTGCGGTTTCGTAATCTATTCGCCAGGCCCAAAGGGACCCTTACCTAATTCTGAGGTGATGCATGACAAAGGCGGAACTCGTTGAAGACGTCGCGCGAGCGGCGGAACTTACGAAAAAAGATGCCGAGCGTTTAGTAGAAATCGTCTTCGAAAGCATCATTGAAACATTGAATCAAGGCGAGAAGATCGAACTCCGTGGATTCGGCAGTTTTCGCGTGCGTGAACGGGGCGCCCGCCGCGGTCGCAATCCCAAGACCGGAGATCCCGTTAATATCCCCGCCAAGCGCGTCCCCTATTTCAAGCCGGGTAAGGAACTTAAAGAGTTGATCAATGATGATGGGCTCCGGGCTCAGACATCCTCTGACGCGTCATCAGTCAACAACCCGGATGATACCCGCCAGCCACCGATCTTGTAAGATTCACAAACTCGAGGTAATTGAACTTGGACAGGCTGTGGAGTCCCTGGCGCAGTGAGTACATCGCCGCAGGAAGCAGCGTTGACTCAAAGGGTCGCGGGTGTGTTTTCTGCGAGATCCAACGTGATCCCAGCCAAGATGAGAAGAACTTCGTCCTGCATCGAGCCGCGCACAATTTCGTTGTGCTCAATATCCATCCCTACGTTCCGGGTCACTTATTAATTGTCGCCTACCAGCACGTCAGTGATCTCGACGCTACGCCGAGAGACACGACCAACGAGATGATGGATTTAACCAAACGTTCACAGACCGCGCTTCGCGAAGCTTACAAACCCGCGGGATATAATATTGGAATGAATCTGGGCGCCGCTGCCGGCGCCGGCATTGTGGACCACATTCATCTTCACATTCTGCCGCGCTGGATTGGCGATTCTAACTTCATATCTACGGTGGGAGAGACACGCGTCCTGCCTGAAGATCTGGTCACCACCTACCACAAACTACACGGAAAATTTCGAACGGACACTTGAGCAGCGTTTGAACCAGAACTGGTTCTAGCGTTTTGCCACTTTGCGGGTGATCGCTTCGTCTTC
>CAZVHN010000593.1:0-6957 GCA_964626895.1 uncultured Chloracidobacterium sp.
TTCACGACAAAGAACGGCGTCGAACGGATCTTCTTTCCCGAGCGCAGCGTTCAGATCTCTGACCTGCCAGTCATCACATTCGTCATTTGCGACCTTGCGCACACTATAGAAGATTCCAAATCAACTCTACAGACAATAGAGTCGATGACGCGCGAGTGTGGGACTTCAGGTCGCACGTTCAAGAGCGCTCTGCTGTGGATGGTTGCGGATTCCGCGCATGCGATGCGCGATGAGGCCCGCAAGCTTTTGGCGTGGCAGGCGATTGAAGATGAGGCCGACGACCTCAAGCTCGAAGACACTCAGAGAAAACAGTTAGCGCAGAATGTTAGGAGGGCGGAGCGAGATCTTAAGGAATCCGTCTGGCGCTCCTATAACAGGATCGTTCTGCTCGGAAAAGACAACACTCTTAGGCAGATTGATCTGGGTCGTGTAAGTGTTACTGAAGCCACTTCGATCATATCGATGGTGCTCGGGCGCTTGCGCAGGGGCGACGAGGTTCAGGAATTCGTTAGCCCAAGCTTTCTTGTGCGGAAGTGGTCGCCAGCTTTCAAAGAGTGGAGCACAAAAGCGGTGCGGGACGCATTCTTCGCATCTCCTGAGTTTCCGCGATTGCTGGATACGTCGAGCGTAAAGGAAACGATCGCCAAAGGTGTAAGCGGAGGACTCATCGCTTATGTTGGCCAGACATCGAGTGGGTACGATCCATTTGTCTACAACAGGGGCATCAGTGCAAGCGAAGTCGAGATTTCGGATGATGTATTCATCATCAAGAAAGAAACCGCTGAAGAGTTTCTTAAGAGCAAGCAAAGCCCGCCGCCAACCACCAGCTCAACTACAGAAGCCACAACAGACGAAACTTCCTCGACGGAGACTGAGCCGCCACCGCCGCCCGGTGGGTTGTTCGAAACATCACCACCGGCCAGTGACGGAGTAAGCAGGATTACTTGGTCGGGAGAAGTGCCGCCGCAGAAGTGGTCGACGTTTTATAACCGCGTGCTTGCAAAGTTTGCAGTCGGACAGGGACTCAGGCTTCGAGTGACAGTGGAGGTTGCGCCGGAGGATGGCGTCTCAAAGCAAAAGATTGACGAGACGAAGACTGCTCTGCGAGAGCTGGGGTTGGATGATGATTTAGACACCCAGTAGAGACTTCAATCGAAACTCGACATTCTTAGTAACTATCGGTGTTTAGCCGCCGTTTACCAGTGAAAGAAAACGCTCCGCGCTCGTTCTGTTCGGGAAAAATCCCTCGAAACCAGATGTATCCTGATCTGCTGAATATCTCATTTTGATCCCTCATCACTCGACAGAGAAAGTAACGCCGCGCTTCCGCGGCGAGCGAATCCCTTCAATATTCGATTAACTGCTTATGAATGGCTACGCTCAACCGAGTCCTTTGCGCGTGTTCGATGGCGTCTTTGGATTCTTAGGAAAGCTCTGCTTAATGTCTTTAACAAGCTGCGACGCCGCAGATTCGCCCCAGAGGTAACGATCTTGCTCACGCACAGATAATCCTTTGCGTGTGGATTGCGAAACCTTCGATTTAAACTCCAAGTAGCCATTCCAAGTTCTTTCAAAATGAGTGAGATTCTTCAGGTAATGAAACTTTTCAGAGTGCTTAAGTCCGAGATTGTTACACACGCGATAGTCATAAACCGTGAAATCGTCTGGCCAGCACACACTCAATATCGCAGAAGTTAAAAGAGCTTCCAGGGCTGGACCAGTTTCGGCAGGCCATTCCAGGCGCTGCACCGCCTACGGCGTTTGCGCCTGACTAGCACCCCAGCGGGGATGCCCCGCTGGGGACCCCGCAGCTACCCTCTCTGCCGCGCCTTCAGCGCTCGTTGAATATTTCGCCGTGTCTTACTCGCAGTCAAACGCAAATTGATACGCCGGACTCGTTTTGCTGCCAGTGAGCAGGGGACAGTGCGGCAACAGCGGATCAAGTATCTTGTTCGGAGGTTAATCCTCTCTACGATTCCTCATTTTGTTGCCACTGCCGCCCGCTTGCGCGGGCTTGGACCTCAAATGCGATTGGCCTGGGGCTCACGCCCCAGGCTTTATTCGTTCGCCACGCTTCGCGGGCTCTAGATCCTTTTCACCACGTTCGCGAGCTCTAGCTAGGTCCTTCGCCACGTTCGCGGGCTCTCTAGATCCTTTTCGCCACGCTTCGCGGACTCTAGTTCCTTTGCCGCCATGAGCTCATCTTTTGCCGTCTACCGTCTGCCTGCCAACTGCTTACTGCCTTCTGCTAAACTCCCGTCACATGTCTCTCGAATTCGCCGTCCAGTATCCATGCGTCCTGCGCGCGCGTTACTCAGAGAAGCACCTTCGCGAGTGGGGGCGATTGAGCAATCTGCACACGCTCCTCACCACGGGCGACACCAGCGCGCCTTCAGATGACAAGCTCCGCTGGGTGGAAAATGCCAGTGAGGAAGTGGAGCTCATGCAAACGGAAACTGCCGTGTGCCCAAACTGTCCCTCCTGTTTGCCAATTGCAGCGGCTGGCGAAGGCGAGTCAGTAGGATGCCTTGGCCGGATCACCTATCCCATCGAAGCGCAGTTTGAGAAGTTTTTGGCCGATCGCGTGCAACTATGTCTCGATACGCTGGACAAGGAAGACCAACCCCGGCTGCTTCGCATACTCGTCGATCCTGAATCGCCGTTTGATGGCGAAGCAACCAAAGAGCTGCGCCGAGTGACCACAAGCGAAGGACTGCGTTTCTATGAACTGCGGCTGCCCATTCGTTTGACTAGAGAAGCGGTTGGAATTACGAGTGATAACGTTTTCGATCTGCTCGCCGGGTTTCGTTCAGAGGACAACGAGCAGACGACCTACACTCGCGAACTTCCTTTTGCAGCGACGGCGGACTACTACGACTTCCTCGACCTCATACTCCGTAATGACCTAAACCAATCGGAAATCACCCGGCTCACCGCGCGCGGCAAAAACTACTTGCAGTTTCTTCGCCTGCTTTCGGCTATCGAGAGGGCAGAAGCGCTGACTACCCGAGTGCTCGTGGATTAGTTTCCACTTTCTAACGCGGATTCATCCAGTTGGCGCAACGTGTCGAGAATGAGGTTGGTGTTACTCGGCGCCTGAATGGTGACAGGAAATGTTTCCGCCGACTTTTGAAATTCAAAACTGCCGTTCGTTATCTCGACAATACGACGGAAGCCGGCCTCGCCTTTTGACCCTGCTGATTCGGCATCAACAATACGTCCCTCGTTGAAAAACACGCGCCCGCTTTGTGCATCACCCGTGAGGATTAGTTCGCCGGTCAATTTCGCATTCTCGATGACCTGGACGGCATCGAAGACGCTGATGGCCGCCAGGTCACCGGCGAGCGTCGCGTAGGTTCGCCCGAGCGTCGACTCAGTTGGAGTCGCGGCAGGGCTAAGATCCGGGCGTCGCGCACGGCGAATGGCCTCCAGCCCTCCGGCAATGTTTATCCGCGGATCGAGCTGCTTGGCCTCCAGCAAGCGCTCGTGGGCCGTGTTGAAGTCCTCACGTTCAACGTAGATGCTGGCTAAGCCAAGACACTGACGAGCGGCCTCTTCGTTGTGCTTTGAAGTGATGGAAATTTCCCGCAGTCGTTCGCGCAGTGGAATCGACCGCGGATTGCCCTCAAGGGCACTCCGCAGTCGCCCCATGGCTTTCTCCGGCGCTTTGTACTTAATGAACAACTCGGCATCGAGGATGGCCGTGTCGACTTCACTTACGTGCTCAGATTCTGACTGGGAGTTGACCATGTTGGTTAGAGAATCATGGGCCCGGCCTAAAGATGTTTCTGGGCGCCCCGGGCTCCGGCGGAGTTTATCACAGGAATTTGGACGGGTCCGGTCTATCCATTTGGAATCCGAAGGGTCACGATATCGTATGTCTGAAAAGTCCTGCGGAGGAGTTGGAAACCGGCAAGGTTGAGGTGCCCACCCCTGACTCCAGCGGTAGGGAGGCTTTTGTAGGTAAAAAAGTGCAGTAGACCAGGAATTTATTGCGCATCAGCCGGTCCCAATCCGGGCACAGTTCGGCTACCGAGACTTCCCGGACATGGTCGTGCTCAGGTGGCACGCAAGCTGCCATGGCAACGGTTGGCGGAATTATTGTGAAGCGCAGTAAAACCCGTAAAACCAAATTCCCGCCGGTCTCGCATGGTTAGTTGAGTAGTCTTGATTGGAAGGTGGCTGAAATGGCTAGATGGATGACTAGAAGAATTCAACGCTCGCGCGCACGCTGTCAGAGGGCGACTACTCCGAAGGGGAGCAAATCGCCAGAGCAGCAAGTTGGGTATTCCGAAAGAGAGGCGGTTCGAACTGAAGGTCCGGCCGCGGCGCCCATCGACAGAGGCTGAGGACCCCTGCAATTCTGATCCCCACGACGGCGTTCAATTCGTAGACCTCACAAATCTCAAACCAGCTTAGAAGTCTATCCTTATCCCCAACCGAATCTGGCGCGGCCGAAGTGTCCGTGAAGTTACTAAAAAAGAATCCAGAAATGCCTGACGCTGTTCTGCGGTCGCCGTGGGAGCGAGCGCGTTGAAGTTGATAAACTCCGCGCCAAAGCTAAAGACAGTCTTGTTGAGAACATTGTCAAACTCGATTACCGGGCGAACTCTGACTCTTTCCGCGAAGCGAAACTCGCGCGTCACGCTGAGGTCGAAGAGAAACAACCCAGGTCCTCTACCGGCGTTGCGCGGAAGATTTCCCGATTGACCAATCGTTGGCAACGCAAACAGATTGAGGATGGTCGGATCAATCGGGTCGTTTGGTCCTCGCCAACGCAGCAGTTCAGCGTTTCCGGTAAAGTTTGGCCGATCGTTTCCCACGTCATCAAGATTGCGATCCACGCCACCGATGGAGATGTTGAAAGGCGCGCCCGAGGCGATGCGCAGGATTGGTGACAACCTGAGCTTGCCCAGAAAGGCAGGCAGGTCGAACGTCCCCGAGAAAACAAACCGATGTCTCCGGTCCAACAGGCTGCGCGCTCGTTCGCGTCGGAAGTCTCCAGGTATAAGCGCATCGGAAGTGTTGACGACGCCATCATCGACGAGATTTGCGATCGTGTAGGCGGCTCGAAAAGAGAAGCCGAGACTATTGCCGCTCTGGTTGAAAGCCTTGCGGAGCTCAAGCGTCAGGCCTTGATAGAAACTGTTGCCGGCTGCAATCAATTGTTCAATCTCGGCACGTGTGGGATCCGGTCGCAAGTCGTTTAGGGCCGCGAGCGCAACTTCCACAGAAGTTGATGAGGTAAGACTATTGAGATTTACCAGCGAAACGGGAACGCCAAACTCAGTCCTGCGGCCCACGGAATTCGGGTTAGCGCTGTCTGAGGAAACGAATACAAATCGTATTAGCTCGCCTGCGGTTGACGCGTTGTAGAGCGGGCGATCCCCGGTCGGGCCGCTGCGGAAATTGGGGAAGTCGCGCGAGGCCAGATACTCCGAGAAATTCTTGAAACCGGCAGGAAGCACAGGAGCATTCGCATTGAATTCGCGCCAAAGGTGGATACCTCTATTGAGTGTGTAGTTTGCCTCAAACACAAAACCGCTGCCGAGGTCACGTTCGACTCCGAAATTTGCCTGATAGCTCTCCGGTATGCGCAAACCAGGATCAAGACGTCGGGAGAATTCCGTATTGAGCTCACCAAACTGCGCCACAAGTGGCGAGTCAACCGTCAGTGTCTGTGGAAAGTGGAGATTGGTGGCAATGAACGCGCGACGTTGCGCGGCACTCAGGAGTTTCCCACTGTCAGGATCGCGTAATGAATTGGTGTCGAAGAACAGTCGGCGGGTACCGAGGGTGAAATCATCAATGGTGCGAAGCAGAGCCCGATTGTAGAAAAGGCCCGCGCCGAACCGGAGGACCGTCTTACCCGAGTTGAACGGATCGTAGGCGACCGAAAAACGTGGGGCAAAGTTGTTGCGATCGGGAATAATACTTTCCCGCTCGTAGCGCAGACCATAGCTCACCACCACATTAGGAAAGAGTCGCCACTCGTCCTGACCAAAAAAACCCACGTAGGTGTTTCGCTGCGTTGACTCCGTGAAAAAGTTCTGCCGGAAGCGGCTGGGTGTGCTTGCCAAAAAATCTCCGGCACTGGCGAAGCTAAAAGTTCCTGACGCATCGGAGAGATCGATGAAGATGGAGCGAATTCGCTGAACATCGACGCCAAACTTCAGTGAATGTGTCCCAGTGGTGTGCAGGAGAGTTTCTTGCACCTGAAAGCGGTCTTCCTGCCGATCTGTGCCTCCGGTGGTGGAAGAACCTGCGACAAGGGTGCCGGAGCGCATGGCAGGATCGCCTGCTATCAAGGGATCGTTGATGGTTATGAGGACGACTGGGTTCGCGCCACCTCCGGCTTTCGTTCCCGGCGCTAGTCGCGAGAGCTGCGCTCGGATCTGATTGACGGTGTTCGCGGAGAAAACGTAATTGTCCGAATAGGAAATAGCGTCAGAGTTTCGCGTCTTTGCCTGAAGCACTTCCGCAAGGCGATTGCCGCCCCCAAACTGTCGTAGGTTCGCCGAACGCCCCAGTTGATATACCAGCGCGCCGTTGTGAGTCTCGCTAAACTGATGATCGATGCGCGTGGTAACGTTATGGTTCGTGAGCGGCGTACTAACGGATGAAATGAACGGAGCAATCTCCGCACTGGCAGCCGGAGCATTTGCATCTTCAAGGCGGCGACCCTGCAAGAGCGTCGGAGACGGCAGCGAAAACTGAGGGTTCTGCTGGACTGGCACCAGTGTGTCGGTCACCGCGCTGTCGAGAGCTTTGTTGAACTCATAAGAACTAAAGAAGAACGTTGATTTTCGGTTTTTACCTGGAAGAACCACTGGCCCACTCAAAGTAAAACCGGGCGTGTGCTCCTGCAAAGGAAGTCTCCTGAGGCGGAGTGAATTGTTTCTAAATGTATTGGCGTTTAAGGATTCATCTTTGAAGAAGTAGAACGCCCGGCCCCGA
>CAZVHN010000594.1:0-3115 GCA_964626895.1 uncultured Chloracidobacterium sp.
GGAAGGTAAACCACTGATCGACGTCGGAGATGGTGAGCATGGTTACGGCCCGTCTTCCTGCGGGCGCTCGTGGGTCCCCTGCCGGCGCCGCAGCAAACATAAACTGAGAGGTTTCCGGATTGAAGCTCTGCTGCTTCTGCCAATCGGCGACTGCCAGGATGTGATTGTTGGGAATCCGGGACGCGGCAGCTTCCGTCATGCCCAGATAGAGCAGGTAAACTCCCCAGGTTCGCAAGTTGTTCAAGCTCTTTCTAATGTCAGAAGGAGTGTGGTTGAGCCCAATCAGCTTTCCATAGGTGTCCCACACAGTTAGATTGCTGACAATGGCCCTCGACGCATTCACCGTCTCCCCGCTCAGCAGATCAACTCCGATAGCCCGGCCGGTCGCATCGTAGGCAAGTCGCAGGGCAGGCGTGTCGAAGCGGATTCTGCCCCCGCTCGCTTTTATCGAGTCCGCTAGCTTCTCGGCCAGGGCGGGGGCGCCACCCCGAATCGAGAAATTCCCTCGCCGCGGAATGTTGAGTGCGAGGGTCGAATACAAATACCCACACTCCTGGCTGGTTGCTTGGGCCAGGAGCTGCAACTGAGCGTCGATAAACCTGCGAAAACGAAATGAGGCGCCTTCCAGATGGTCCAGAGTTGTGTGGTTTCTGACCTTGATAATTCGCCCAGCGTTAGCAATGTCCGGCAGCAAAGCATAAAGCTGTTTCATGCTGCTGGCGGCGCGCAGGTTCGGCACTCTCCTCAGAGCACTCCGTAGGGCCTCACTAACGACTGCACTTTCTTGATAAAAAGCTACTGCCCTGTCGGCGCACTCAGGAAAAGTTGCCACCAGCGCAGCTTCAAACTGTTCCGTGTTTGCTGTTATTGGAACTTCAGATTGATCCGGGAGACGCACAAGGTAGGCGGGGTCGTCAGCGAAGACTTCGGGAGCTGCAACGGGAAGCTCTGAAAAAACTTGATCGTGAATCTCGTCCGCTTGCCAAAGGGGATAAAGTCCGACGCCAGGGTCAAAGGTGTAACCAAACTTTTCAAAACCTGCTACACAGCCGCCCGGGCGCGACTGTCTCTCGAGCAAACATACGTCGACGCCGCGAGCCGCGAGCAACGCCGACACGGTGAGTCCCCCAATGCCGCCGCCCACTACGACTACCTCATGCGTCATAAACCAGACACTGACAACCAAAGGTTAGCAAGTAGCAAAACAGCGCTGGCCGCTTGCTCGCTTGCCGGCCTAAGTTGCGGTAGATGAGGTTCGATGAGTAAAAGAATGGAGGTGATTCCGTTGAAGACGAAGTGAATTACGATGCAGGGCAGCAGCCGCCCGGTGTAAGCCCGAATGAAGGTCAGAGAAACGCTAAGCATTCCCACAGCAGCAATGATCCCGAAATTGGGCCAGTACTGCGGTACATGAATAAGCGTAAATAACCCGAGGACTATGAGTACAGCTCCGGCCACGCCGACAAGCCTTTGTAAGGCCGCGTAGAGCACACCCCGGTAAATGAACTCTTCGACGAAGGGTGCGGTTAATACCGCGAGCGCGGCGATCAGATAGCGTGCCATGGGAGAACTATTGATTATCTGCTCCAATTGCGTGGGCTGGTCGGCGCCCAGCAACTTTGCGATTCCAGTGCCCGCAAGAAAGAGCGCGACTCCCAGTCCCACACTTCCCCAAAAACGTAGCCGACCAGACCAGCCCCAACCTAAAGAAGCCAGGAAAGGAAGTTGCCCGAAACGCGTCACCAATGCCCAAACCAAAGCGAAGGTGAGCAGGTGAGTTGGCAACAGGGCCAAAACTTGCAGAAAAATAGCAGTTTTGTCAGTTAGTGCGAGTGAAGCCAGGTTGTTTAAGTATTCTGGCGAGCCGGGATCCAGACCGCGCTGCAACGAGTAGGGAATCAGGAAAAACAAGGGAACAACGGCGAGTAGGACAATGCTCGCAAGCCAAACCAGAAACGCGCCGCCAAGTCCCCAACGCGGATTGTTAGGATCGATTGGTTCGTGAGCACCAGGACTGACTAACCTTACCGCCTCACTTGGCGTAAGCTCACTCGCTATGGGAAACGCTGACTGGCTATCTGTGGGCACGATATTTACGAGTGTATGGGAGATGATCCAAGGGGTCAAACATGCACGCACGGCGAGCACCGAGGCTTGCTTTAGTTACATCAAACCGCCGGGTATTCGATCTCGAGCATCGAAGGACCAACGCGAGGTGCGGCCAACATCAAACCGATAATTGTCTTGGCGTCTTCTATCTCGCCCGCCGTGATCATTTCCAATGCTTGCGCGAACGGAAGGCGCACGACATCCACAATCTCGTCGTCCTCCAGTTGTTGTTTCGTCTCGGTCATCTCGGTGGCCAGGTAGACCCACATCTTCTCTTCACAGAAACCGGGCGAAACGAAAAACTCAGACAACTTGTCTAGTTTGCCGGCCACGAAGCCAAGCTCTTCCTCCAACTCCCGTGCCGCCCCCTCTTCCGGGCGCTCACCCCTATTCAAGGTCCCTGCCGGCGCTTCCAGAAGGTAACGGACGGCCGGATGACGATACTGGCGCACCAGCGCGACACTACCGTCTTCAAAAACCGGGACAATCACCGCGCTGCCGGGATGGTGGACCACTTCGCGGGGATAGGTCTTGTCGCCTTCGCGCACCGTGTCGACAGTGACATCAAAAATGCGCCCGCGAAAAATCTCGATGCTTTCCAGAAGTTGAGGAACCTGTTTCTGCGATGATGCCATGATGTTTCTCGCTACTGTCCCAACGTTAGAATGACATGTTAGTTCAAGGTTGTGTAACCCAAAGAGATAGCTCGGACGATCCGCGTAGTGGATTACAATTCACGACCGGGATCAGCGCCTTCTACAGAACCGGGAGCGGCCGGGGTCCCCAAGCGGGCAGCCCGCTTGGGGTGGTGGTAGCGACCGCACTCAACCAGCTCAGGAAGTCGACTCCTAGCAGGCTGCTGAAAAACCAATGCGATCCACGAAGCAGCACGAAGAAGACACTAAATTCGAGCCATTTCGTGCTATTTCGTGGATCGTTCCTCTGATCGCTGACGATGCCTACCTTTTTTCCGCAGCCTGCTAGGTGAATACTGCCTTGCTTGAAT
>CAZVHN010000595.1:0-1754 GCA_964626895.1 uncultured Chloracidobacterium sp.
GTCGCTGGATCGCGCCATGTCGTTTCAGAATATCGCAGAGAAGGCGAGCGCCTACGAGATCGCTTCAGAGTTCGTCGACGGCATGGATGTGCTGGCCGTGAGAGAAGCTGCCGCGCGAGCTGTTGAACGAGCTCGCAAGGATTATCTGCCCACGCTACTCGAGGTGCGCACTTACCGCTTCATGGGCCACTCGATGTCTGACCCCGGGAGCTACCGCACGCGCGCCGAGATTGAGAAACACCAGGAGCGCGATCCGGTGAAGCTATTCTCTGCGACTCTCAAGGAGAAAGGGATCATCGATGACGCGGCGCTCGCAGAGATGGAGAAAAGCGTCCGCGAAGAAGTTGAACACGCCCTTCGTTTCGCCGAGGAGAGTCCGCAACCCGCGCCCGAAGAGTTATACGCACATGTCTATGCCAATCCGATCGTTCCGGGTAAGCGGACAAATAGCAAGTAACGAATAGTTTGCGGCGAGTAATCAGAGGAAACATTTAATGGCCGTCATCACCATGCGGGAAGCCCTTAACCAGGCGCTCCGGGAAGAAATGCTTCGTGACCAGGATGTTTTTCTGATGGGCGAAGAAGTCGCCGAATACCAGGGCGCTTACAAAATCACCAAAGGGCTTCTCAAAGAGCTGGGCCCGAAGCGGGTTATTGACACTCCGATTACCGAGCTGGGGTTTGCCGGGTTAGGCGTGGGCGCGGCGATGGTCGGCTTGCGTCCAATCATCGAGTTCATGACGTTTAACTTTTCAATTCTCGCGACCGATCAAATCATCAACTCTGCGGCAAAAATGCGCTATATGTCCGGCGGGCAGTTTAAGATTCCCATCGTCTTTAGAGGACCCGGAGGCTCCGCGTTTCAGGTCTCCTCGCAGCACTCACAAGCCCTGGAATCATGGTTCGCTTACTTTCCCGGCCTCAAAGTGGTGATGCCTTCGACGCCCGCTGATGCGAAGGGGTTACTTAAGACCTCGATTCGCGATGACGACCCGGTGATCTTCATTGAGCAGGAGAGGATGTACGGCAATAGAGGCGAAGTCCCAGAGGATCCTGAATTCACGATCCCGCTCGGACTGGCTGACGTCAAACGGGAAGGAACGGACGCGACGATTGTGGCTAGATCGTTAATGGTGCCGGTCGCTTTGAAGGCGGCGGAACAGCTGGAGAAACAAGGTATCTCTTGCGAAGTTATCGATCCGCGAACGATCAGACCTTTGGACATCGACACGATTGTCGAATCAGTAAAGAAGACTAACCGAGTAGTAGTAGCGGAAGAGTCGCATCCCTTCTGCGGTGTTGCGGCCGAGATCAGCATGGAAATTATGGAGCGCGCGTTTGACTATCTCGACGCTCCGGTGAAGCGCGTTTCGGGCGTGGATGTTCCCATGCCCTACGCTAAGAATCTCGAGGTACTCGCGATACCAGATGTCGATCAACTGGTGGCCGCGGTCCGCGAGGTTTCCTACATGTAAAAGGCTGTCAGTTGTCCGTTGTTTCCGTTCTCTGGGGCAAAAGGCTGCCTGTCAAGCGTGAGTCATTACCACGGACGACGGACTACTGACAAAGGACAAATTGAATGGCAACTCAGGTGATCATGCCGAAACTCTCTCCCACCATGGAGGAGGGGCAGCTTTCTCGTTGGCTCAAAAAAGAAGGCGACAAGGTCTCGATGGGCGAGCCGCTCGCTGAGATTGACACCGATAAAGCGACGATGGAAATGCAGGCTCTCGGCAATGGAGTGCTTCGCAAGA
>CAZVHN010000596.1:0-3937 GCA_964626895.1 uncultured Chloracidobacterium sp.
GCCGCGGGGACAGTCAACGCCGCTACTGCGATGCGGTTGGTCAATCGAGGGGGGTGTCATCAGGCGCGATCATACCTTATTCTGCAATAAGGGTCTGCCGCTATCTCACCGCTCAAGCAAAACCAAATCGTTCACACAAAACCATGATCGACCCACCGTCCCGATCCCGCTTATACCAACTTCTGATCGTATTCTGTCGCGAGAGATCGCGCAGCAGAGGTGAGGCAAATTCCTTTAACGTGATTCGCCGGCGCAACCGGAGATCGCGGTTGAGCGCGTAGTGGGGCAGCCGGACCCAGCGGTCTTTGCCTTAACCTCGACGGAACGATTTCACCACACACCCGACGGTCTGGACGCGCCTTTAGCCGTGCCAACACGACTTCCGGGTCAGTCTTGCTGAAGTGGAGCGACCAGATCCAGAAACTTCCTTCGGTATCTTTCTTCAGGCATCAAGCAGACATCGTATTTTCCAAAGACGCGATACCGATTGCGCGCCACCACGTTGTAAAGTGCATCGCGCAGCGACTTCGGCAACGCCTGACCTACTCTGAGGATGCTCCAAACCCCGCCCAGCTTGCCGAGGACATGTAATATGGCATCCGATCTTGAGAGCAGGCGCTCGCTTTCCTGTCCGTAGTCAGCAAGAACGTAAACGGTATCGAGATCGACGGCGTTGATGGCATACTGCTTTAACAGAGATGCCGTAAATTCACTCTGGAGCGAGGCGAACCGAAAGTGATCGTTCGCATCACGCTTAAGTAAGAACTGATTGAGACCATTGCAGAGGCCGCAAACGCCATCATAGAGGACAACTGTCTTGGAATTAGTCTCAGGCACAGCATCTCAGGTTATGCATCGAGGGAACCGAACCCCTGAGCGGATGTTTCAAATAGAGGGAGTGCGGTCCGGCGTTTGTGAGGGATCTGCGAACCTTAACTCCCTACGGTTCCACCAGACGCTTCTTGATATTGCGCTGCCACGACTCGTAGTTTCTGATGCGTCGCTTGGCCTGCTTGTGGGTTAGATTCATTTCCCGCGCCACGTAACTAATTCGCTCCGAGCGATCGTTCTTCTTGTCCCGCGGATCGCCGGGCGCTTTTAGATATAGCTTGTAAGCAAACGTCCACTCCTGTTTGACCTCGTCGGTTGCCTGTTGTCCACGCAGTTCCGGCATCGTTACCTCTTAAGGATTAATTGGGTTGAAGAACGAAGTTGCGGCAGCTTCCCAACGCTTAGCTTATTACCGGCAACGCTCTAAACGGCGCCGTAGAGCGGTACATACTAACATACGAAGGAAAAAGTCGCTGCAGTCCCAAGCACCAGGGCCGCGAAACAAGTAGAGCGTCAGGTCACTGACGACCCCCTCGAGACTGGGGTATGATGACCCCATGAAAAACAAACAGATTCTGTTAGCAAGCCGGCCGACTGGAATGCCGGCGCTGGACAATTTCGCAATTGTTGACACAGAGGTGCCGCAGCCGAAAGAGGGAGAGGTCCTGATTCGCACTCGCTACCTATCCGTCGACCCTTACATGCGTGGTCGCATGAGCGACCGCAAATCCTATGTAGCTCCGTTTGCTCTAAACGAAGTCATGAACGGCGGCGTCGTTGGTGAAGTGATTGAATCCCGGTCCGACGCTTTTCAGTCTGGCGACACCGTAACAGGGCAACTCGGTTGGCAGCTTTATTCGGGAGCAGGAGCTGGCGAAATAAGAAAGGTTGATCCAAATCTCGCACCAGTAACAACCGCGCTGGGAGTGCTGGGCATGCCAGGTTTGACTGCTTACTTTGGGCTGCTGGACATCGGACAGCCTCGGGAGGGCGAAACCGTGGTCGTTTCCGGCGCGGCCGGCGCTGTGGGTATGACGGTATGCCAGATTGCGAAGATCAAAGGCTGTCGAGTGATTGGTATCGCCGGCAGTGACGAGAAGAACGAGTACCTGGAAAACGATCTGTGGGTGGACCAAACAATCAATTATAAAACCGCCGGTGATGTGAAACAGGCTTTGAAGGATGCTTGCCCCGGCGGCGTCGACATCTATTTCGATAATGTCGGCGGAGATGTTTCCGATGCTGTGTTGCCGCTCATCAATGGAGCAGCGCGAATAATCATTTGCGGGCAAATCTCATTGTATAACCTGGAGCAGCCCGATGTTGGCCCACGCCCCCAGCCATATCTCTTAGTCAAGAGTGCTCTGATGCAGGGATTCATTATCACGGACTACGCTCCCCGCTTTGGTGAGGGGGTGAACCAATTGGGGCAGTGGTTGCGTGAAGGAAAGATGAAATACGCCGAAAACATTGTCGACGGGTTTGAGAATACTCCGCGCGCCTTTCTGGGTTTATTTAGTGGCGAGAACCTGGGCAAACAATTGGTAAGAGTGGAGGACTGATCCGTAGAGTTTCGTACACTACTCAGAATCGGTTGGACGGGGGGCCGATGTGGATATGGGGTCCGGTGGCCGTGCCTGGGATTGCCGCGCGGAATGCGAGGAAGGGAATTCCATTAGCGCGCAGGTAGTTCATTAAGAGCTGACCTTCAGGCCCGTCTGGATGAAGAGACACATCCATTGCGTTGCGATGATCCAGACGCCAGCGATCGTGAATTGCTCCCTGACCAAATACGCCAACCGGCAGTTGCTTCTTAAACGAATCGAGGAAGAAGCGTTGCACTTTCCACGCGTCTGACAACGCCCAGGTGCCGGCACCACTGTAACGGGTGTACGACGTAGTTCTAAGCAGACTTCCTTTGCGCAAAGGCGTTTTCGCCATTTGAGCCTCGGCCTGGGCCTCGACCAGCGTATCGGCAATCTGTGTCTCGGCATCAGCCAACTGCCTTTGGGCTTCGTTGACTTTGTCCTTTGCGGCAGCGACGGAAGTTTCATTGTCGGCGAGCTGGTTTTTGGAGATAAGTCCTTCGGCGTAAAGTTCTTGAGATTGAGCTAGCTTCTCCTCGGCCCTGGTCGCATTACGCTCGTATATAGCCAACAGCTTCGCAAGGCTCGTTTTGTATTCTCTGGTGGCCTCAATGAATTCTTCCCGGAGCTGGGCCAGCTCATTGGCCGGCCTGGTTTCTTTAAGTCTCTTGGTCTGCGCCTCGGCGTTCACCACACATAAGAGCGCCACGCCAACGAGCAGCGCGAGGCCATAAGACCGAACCCTGTGTATTACTGCCGAAATCATCGATTTCTTCGCTAAAGATGCTACGTAGGATGTTTGTCGAAAGTTTGGTTCTGGGCTAGTCACACTAAGTTTTTCTACAATTACCCTGGACCTCGCTCCCGGGTATCTGCTTCTCGCCTTGCTTGTCGCCCCTTAATAGTGCATAGTGACGCACGGTTAATCCTTCTCTCGCGCATCGACGGTGATGCGCCCCGCGCGTAAAGTCTATTGGCGCTGGCGTTTTTGGATGGTTCGAGAGCAGGCTGATTTCAACTTCAGAAGCCGCTCCATAGAGCATTCGAAAACCGGCCCTTCGCTCCTACCGTTCGACCGAAGCCAATCCGATTCGCAGCTTCTCTTTATTCCCCCGAGGGAAAGGTACATCTACATGACAATGAAACTTTACGTAGGAAATCTCGCGTTCTCGACCTCCAGCCAGGATTTGCAGGAACTCTTTGCAACTGCCGGCACGGTCGAATCAGCGAGCGTCGTGGAAGACCGCGACACGGGACGCTCACGCGGCTTTGGCTTCGTCGAAATGTCCAGCAAGGAAGAAGGCGCTGCTGCCATTGCCGAGTTTAACGGTAAGGAAGTTAACGGACGCAGCCTGACCGTCAATGAAGCCAAACCGCGCGAGAATCGCGGCGGTGGCGGCGGACGTGGCGGATTCGGCGGCGGACGCGGCGGCGGCGGTGGCTACGGTGGTAATCGTGGCGGCGGCGGTGGCTACGGCGGCGGTGGTGGTGGCGGGAATCGCGAGCACCGCTGGTAGTCG
>CAZVHN010000597.1:0-5653 GCA_964626895.1 uncultured Chloracidobacterium sp.
CACACTCAGGCGTGGCAAGCGGTCAATCAGGCCCAGGTTCTTCAATTCTGCAAAGCCTTTGCCAAAGGCGGTACTATTGCCGAGATTGCCGCCCGGGACCACCACATGATCCGGAACGCGCCATCCCCGCTGGTGCAACAATTCCGCCGCCACCGTCTTCTGTCATTCAATGCGAAACGGATCGCTGGAATTGACGAGATAGATTGATTCGTCCTCAGCCAACTCGCGGATCACTCGCATTGCGTCATCAAAGTTTCCGTCCAACTCCAACACCGCAGCACCGTAGTCCAAACTCTGTGCCAGCTTGGCATGACTAATCTGGCCTCGCGGCACGAGGATCGCGCACTGCAATTTTGCGCGTGCTGCGTAGGCAGCGAGGCTGGCCGCGGTATTGCCAGTGCTGGCGCAGACCACCGTTTGCACGCCCAGGATGAGAGCCTGCGTAATCGCGACGGTCATGCCCGTGTCTTTGAATGATCCGGTCGGATTACAACCCTGGTGTTTTAAAGTAAGCGCGTCCAGCCCGCAATAGGCCGCGGAGACTGGAGCATCGTAAATCGGCGTGTTGCCTTCAGCGAGTGAGACGATCGGCGCATCGTCCGCGAACGGCAACAGCTCGCGGTAGCGCCACACACCACTTCGGTCACGTGTCTCAAATGACGCGAGACGTCTGGTCCATAAGGCCTGCAGCTGTTCCGGATCCCCCGCTGACTCTTGCACGACATCCAGCAGTCCGCCGCAACGAGGGCAAACGTAGATCCTCTCATTGAGCTCGAAGCGCGCGGCGCAAGAGGGATCAATACAACGCTGGGTGGCCGTGGTCCTTGCTGCTGTCTGAGGGTTTGTGGTCGGCATCATACACTCGTCAGCGTGCTGTCGGTTTCGACTGATTCGAAGCGAGAAGCAGGCAGCTCAAGGCCAAATTCGCTGTGCAGCGACTGTACCGTCTCGCCCATCAGGCCGGCTTCCACGACAAAAGAGACATTGGATTCTGAAGAGCCTTGGGCGATGGCAATGATGTTTATCCCGCGCCGACCGAGAGCGCTGAAGGTACGCCCGGCAATCCCGGGCAGACCGCGCATTCTGTCACCCACCACGGCGACGATGGCAATGTTCGGGTTCACGGTGATGTGTTCCACCTTTTGATGGGCCAGGTCGAAGGCGAAGGCCTGGCGAAGCTTCTCGATTGTTCGAGCAGCATCAGTTGAATTGATGATGAAGCAGATGTCGTTTCCTGATGACGATTGCGAGATGAGCAGGACGTTGGCTTGAGCATTGGCCGCGGCTGTGAAAGTTTTGGCCGCGACGCCGGGCAAGCCGACGATGCCGCGCCCACCCACCGTGATGAGACTGACATCACTAATCGCGGTAATCGCTTTCACACCACGCGCCGTCGGATGTCCTGTCGCGGTGATTTTGGTGCCATGCCGCTGCGGCGCAAAACTGTTGCGAATCCAGACCGGAATACCGGCCTCTGAAACGGGGCGCAGAGTTTTCGGATGCAGAACTTTGGCGCCGAAGTAGGCCAGCTCAGCGGCTTCGTTGTAAGAGATCTCGCCCAGGGTCCGCGCCGCAGGAACGAGACCAGGATCGGCGGTTAACACTCCGTCAACGTCTGTCCAAATGATGACCTCACTTGCATGAAGCGCGGCACCGAGAATTGTCGCGGAATAGTCTGAGCCCCCGCGCCCCAGGGTGGTTAGTATGCCTGCCGGCGTCGCGCCGGTGAAGCCGGTCACAACCGGCACTGCACCCTCGCCCAGCAGCGGCAGTAGTCGTTGGCTCACGCGCTCGCGCGTCTCATCCATGAGCGGCTCGGCCTGGCCGTGCGAGCCGTCCGTGACGATTACTTCCGTTGCTTCGAAAGCGATGCCCCCCACTCCTAACTCAACTAACGCGCTGGCCAGCAACCTCGCCGAAAGCCGTTCACCTGCACCAGCAATGGAATCGAGCGCGCGCGGGGTCAGTTCATGCAATAGAGCCGTTCCCCGGCACAAGCTCGCCATCTCCTCAATGATGCGCCCAGTTTCGGAAGTAAGCTCAGCACGCTTGCCGGGGTCGCGGACGATGGTTTCGATTGCCTCCGCATGCTGTTTGCGGAGTAAGGCTGCGAGTTCATCAGCAGCGTTGGCGTCGCCGGTCTCCGACTGATGGGCCGTCTCAATGAGACGGTTGGTAACTCCGCTCATCGCCGAGACTACGGCTACCACCTCGCTGTCACTCGCGGAGGCGGCGATGATCTCCGCCGCGCGCTGGATGCATTCGGCGTTGCCAACGGAGGTGCCGCCGAATTTCATCACCTGAAGTTTTTCTTTCATGAACTAATCGCAATACGGAACCGGGAGCGGTAGCGGCCGGATCCCGGGTTCCACTGCTCCTGATTTTAAAGAACGAACTCAAAAGCTAACCCGAGTGCTGGCAACCGGCTTCTTCCGGATTGAGACTCGTCAAGAGTGACATAAGAGAAATGATTCAACTAGCGCCGACGGCGCGGCAGAAGGTAGCCAGGGGTAAGCGCTTGGCGCGCAGCCCCTGGGTTGCGTCAATAACACGACCCGCCCTGGAAAGGGCGCAAAGAACCTCTCCAAACCTGAATATCGAGATGTTGAAACAGGCTCGACTGAATACGACGAGGCGCCATGTTTGGTGATGCCTGCGGCGCCTGCTTGCCCCTGGCTACCTTCTGCCGCGCCTCCGGCGCTAGTTAGAGTTGCCCCGGTCGCTACTCCCTCTCGGTTCCTCGGCGGGCACCTCTCGCACTAGTCTCTAGCCTTGCGACCCAGCGAACCAGCTCGCTGATACGCAGCCCAAACCGCCTTGGAGAGCACCGTGCGCAGGGTACCCTTCTCCATTTGATAAATCGCTTCAGCCGATGTGCCGCCGGGTGAAGTGACCATGTTACGCAGCTCGGCTGGGTGCTTGTGTGATTCACGCGCGAAGAGCACGCTGCCAAGCATCGTCTGCAGGACCAGCTCTTCCGCTACGTGACGGGAGAATCCCATATGGACACCTGCATCAATCAGAGCTTCCATCACCAGGAAAATGTAGGTGGGCCCGGTGGCCGAAAGCGCCGTCGCCATATCAATCATTTTTTCTTCTTCGACCTGCAACTCGCGCCCGAGCGCGCCGAAGATCATGTGAATCTGACGCTGCTGGGCTTCAGTGACTTCAGGCGTTGGCGTCCAAACCGTCATTCCCTGTCCGATTTGAGCGGGTGTGTTTGGCATCGCGCGAACTATTGATCTGTGTTGCAGATCGTCGGCGATCGTCTCGATCCGAGCTCCGGCGACAATGGAAATCACTAACTGGTCCGCCTGAACCGCCTCCTTCAGCTCGCGAAGGATCGTCCCCATCCGTTGTGGCTTGACCGTTAAGATTACGATCGAGGAGGAGTGATCAGCTTCGTTAACACCTGCAGGCTTGTGTCCGAAGGCGACAGCGTCCTTGTTGCTCTCAAAAATCCGAATCCAATATTTCTTCTGGAGTTCCTCTCGACGATCTTTGCGCGGATGACTGCCCACCACCTGCTCAGTCTTCACCAGACTCTTCTTCAGCAGGCCTGCGATGATCGCTTCAGCCATCACGCCGCAACCAATAAACGATAGTCTGGTCCCTTGCAGGGCCTCAGTCTTGCCTTTCAAATCATCTTGAATTTGGTCCATGGAATTCTTTGACAAGCGTAAGGGCCAGAATCTATTCGTTAATGGCCTGATCCGCGTTCATCCGGGTAAATCCGCGGCTCATCTTGCCTTCCGGATGTTCACACTGCTATGCCGGCAGCGGTACTTCCTGACGTCGAGATTCTGCGATAGACGAGTTGTCTGGCAACGGCTGCTTCTGTGGCTAGTACAGCGCCACCAGCAGCTCCCAGAATCAGGTTGTGAGAAAGGCCGGTAAAAGAAACCAAGTAGTCGTTATCAACCTTTAACTGTCCAATACTGACTGCCATGCCGTTTTCAGTCATCACATCCAGACGTGGCTGGGGTCGGTCGGGTTCCGGCAGATAGTGAATCAGTTTGCGCGGCGCCGACGGCAACCCCGCTGGGGACCTCGCTTGATCAGGCGATCCGTAGTTCTCCCAGCGCTCGAGGATCTGAGCCACCGTGGGAGTCACTCTGAATTTCACCGTCACGTAAGCTGTATGTCCGTGGAGCACGCTCACTCGTACGCACTTCGCTTTAATCTTTGGACCAGATGCCGGCACGATTCCATCCACTCCGACCTTGCCCCAAATCTTCAGCGGCTCAACCTCTGACTTTTGCTCTTCGCCGTTAATCATCGGAATCAGGTTCCGTTCAATATCGGGGAAAGTCTCAAACGTCTTGCCCGCTCCCGATATCGCCTGCTCGCTGTGGACAGTTACTCTATCGATGCCGAACTCCCGGAGCGGTTCTAGTGCGATTACATAACTCTGAATCGAGCAGTTACTCTTCACTATGAGCGCACCGGTCCGATAGCCTTTTGCCTGACGCTGACGCGGGATCAGATCCAGGTGATGCGGATTGACGGCCGGGATCACCATAGGCACGAATGGGTCGGACCGGTACGCCGAATTGTTGGAAGTAACCCACGCTCCCGCGGCTGCGTATGCGTCTTCCAGCCTCAACACGCCCTCTCTATCAAGGTTGATGGCGCAGAACGCGATATCCACCTGCGAGGCTATTTCGTCCACCGCCTGAACATCCCAAACCTTCATTGCGGCAATTTTATCAGGGATGCGAGTTTCCCCATTATCCATCGCCCAGCGACCGCGGACAGCTTCAGCGTAAGACTTGAGGGCAGAATTCGCGGAGGCAGCAACTATCACGAGTTCAAACCAGGGATGATCTGTCAGGAGCCTGGTTAGCTGCTGGCCCACCATCCCGGTTGCACCCAGCACCGCAACCTTCAACTTTCCGCCTGAGAGTCGTGCACCCCCGGCCTCGGGACGAGCGATCTCTTCCGCTTGCGTTATGTGCATCACCTCATCCTCTCCGGCGGTATGAAGTTGAACCGTCAGCTCCAACCGGCGCCTGCGCGACTAACATCAACCCCATAATACGCACCAGTAGTTAGGCAGTCACGCGACGGCGGTTTACCCCCCCCCGCAGTGTTAGCTTTGCGTGATCTCTCGGATGCCTAAATTTCAGCAGGTAAGGAAGGATGGTCTCAGGCCTGTCAGAACGGCGAGTGGTAGCGACCCGGTCTCAACTGGGAAGCATATGACCAGGCAGGATTGGCTGAAAGCCGCCGCAGATTCAGACCGGGTCGCTACCGCTCGCCGTTCTGACAGGGTTGGCTGAGAGCCGCCGCAGATCAGACCGGGTCGCTACCGCTCGCCGTTCTGACAGGGTTGGCTGAGAGCCCTCAATTTTGGAACCCATCGGATTTTGGTTACAATCGCCGCGCAATCCCTGAAAGCAAGTGTGCCCCTGTAGCTCAACGGTTAGAGCAGCAGACTCATAATCTGTTGGTTCGGGGTTCGAATCCCTGCGGGGGCACCAATCAACTGTCGAGTGTTCATACCTGTACCCTTCGTAAGTTCTTCCTCGAAAGCTTGTCAAAACCCATGATGGCGCGAAGCGCGATTCAACCGGCTTTCCGCTCGGGCGCGAGAAGGAATAACCCAAATTGCTAACGTCCCCACGCTGGAGGAGCTCGCGATGAGAATCCG
>CAZVHN010000598.1:0-2420 GCA_964626895.1 uncultured Chloracidobacterium sp.
GATGGGCTGCAATTGCCCGGTGACAAGGCTGTCCGCCAGCTGCATCAGGTCCGCCTGATCGAAGTTCTTTCTCGCCTGCGGTTTGGCCCTCACCTTGATCTTGTTCTTGTCGATCTTTTCGTATTTCACGGTCATGACCCACTTCCTTTCGTTTGATCTGAACCTGCTTGTTTCTTCACCTGAAAGAATCCTAACCTCAATCATCGGAAAGCTTTACCCACGCTGTCGGCAAGCTGACCGGAAGTTGGGGAAAGCTGCCAGCAACCTGCTGTCCTGGGCAAAAAGCCGACTGGTAAACAGGCAAGGAACCGCACCTTTCGGCCAGAAGCCGGGGCAATCAAGCGACTGCCCCTTCCGGTCTCGCGGTTTCCTTGCAGCTTGCCCATCGTCGTCTCCCCTCGGGTTGCTCGTCGGTTCTAAAGCTCTTTGCTAGAATCTTCTGTACCCGACGAGTGAATCCTAACCGCACTGGCCGGAAGGCTTTATCCACGCTGTCGGCAAGCTCGCCGGAAGATGGGGGAAAGCTCCCCGCAACTTGATGTTTGGGGCAGGAATCCGATGGAAATGCAGGCAAAAAACCGCACCGTTCGCCCGGACGCCGAGGAAATCAGGCGACTGCGCCTTGAAAAAGGCTGGCGGGTGGAAGACCTGGCCAAGCACGCGAAATGCTCGGTAAAGACGGTCGAGAACGTCGAGCGCGGCGCGAACGTCTACATGTTCACGCTGGCCAAGCTCGCTAAAGAGCTTGGCGTCGAGTATGTGGCACTAGTCGAAGGAGGCAAACCGCCACCGGAGCCGCCGAAGCCAGACCCCCGCGTCCAGGTCCAGGTTGTGTTTTCGATTCCGTTCGATCAGTTCGACGAATCTGAACAGTTGACCGGCTTCATGGAGTTCCTGAAGCAGTTCATGAAGGGCGGAGGAAACGTGAACGTTGTGGGTGTGGCGCCGGGTAGCACCATCGTCACGCTGGAGATGAGCGTTCAGGACATGCTTGCATTATTCGCAGCATATTCGGAGGGAAAGTTGGCGGAAATCCAGTGTGATGAATTTCGTCTCAGGTACAATCCACCACCTTTAATTCGCGATCTCGTCCAGAAGACCCCAATGGTAGAAGGCACATCGAAGGATTTCACGCGCCCTAAGATCGAGTCTGAACGGCCCAAGAGCAAGGAGCCCAAGACTGATACCGAGCCGTAATCAAATGGCGTTGCAGCGTGCGGCAGCTGCGTCGGTATAACACCGATGATTCAACAATCGCGCGATCAGTGCGTTTGCTTGTGCGTATCACTCGTTGACTTGTATCGGCTCACCTTGATGCAATCTGCCATCTCCTTGGCCCGCGCCAGGTCAAAGGCCAACTGCATCCTGAGCCACGTCTCCGGCCGGCTGCCAAACGCCTTGGACAGGCGAATAGCCATCTCCGCAGATACTCCCGCCCGGCCGTTAATCACTCTTGACAGCGTCGGCCGTGCCACGCCCAGCACGGTGGCGGCCTCGCTGATGGTCAATCCCAGCGCCTCAATGCAATCATGCTTCACAATTTTTCCCGGATGAACTGGAGATTTCATCATAACTTAACCCTCCTCAGTGATAATCAACCAAATCAACATCATGCACATCGTAGTTTCCAAAGCGGAAGATAATCCGATGATTGCGGGACACCGACACGCTCCAGAATCCTTTTAGGTCACCCTTGAGTGCATGGAGACCAAAGCCAGGTATATCAACGTCCTCTGGTTCCTTAGCCGCATCAAGAGCGGTCAGAAATCGCTCAACCTTAGCGGCTACATCCGGCCTGACCTTGCTCCGGTCACCTTTCTGGTAGAGCAGCCTCAGTCCCTTATGACGGAAACTCACGATCATGTCGTACTGTAGCGCGTAACGCTACAGCTTTCAACACTTTTCTAAGTGACCGGGCGTGCAATGGTTGATAATAGTTAACTCCGCCACGGTTCTGTAACTTCCGCTTGCGCCTTTTTCAGGTGCGGCTTATAGTTCGCCTAACCCACTTTAGGCGAACTATACGATGGCCCAGAAGCCGAACCATTTTCTCACCATCATTCCCGCCCAATCATTACCAGTCGTTAACGAATCGACCGACACCGCCGTTTCAACTCTGGGCGACAACATCGGAAAAGCGTGCCAGGCATGGTTGATGAAATCTCCCTCGCGCGACACACGCAGCAACTACGAACGCGACATCAAGCAGTTTCTGGAGTTCGCCCGGATCAAAGGCAACCAGCCAGAACAACTGGCCATGATTCGCCCGCACCAGGTCGCAGACTGGCGGGACCACCTTCAGGGCCAGGGGCTGGCCAACAGCTCGGTTCGCCGCAAAATGACGGCGCTACGCTCGCTCTTTTCTTACCTTCAGACCTACGGCTACACCGGCACCAACCCCGCTCACGGGGACTTCGTCC
>CAZVHN010000599.1:0-1843 GCA_964626895.1 uncultured Chloracidobacterium sp.
GGATACCTATCTACTGGGATTGCCAAATTCCAATTGCCGATTGCCAACTTATCCTCATGCCGGCAACCAAGTGTCAACTGTCTTGAAATCGGCAATTGGCAATTGGCAATTGGAAATTGGCAATGTCGCTTCACTCGTGTCGACTGCTCTTTGCTCTGAGCCGAACGATCTCATCAAGAATGCGATGGGCGGCCTCAAGCTTGGACATCAGCGGAAGTTCTAGTGGACCTTGAGCGTCGCGCGTCACGATTGTGATAGCGTTTTCGGTACTGTCGAATCCGGCATCTCCGCGGGTTACGTCATTGGCGACGATAGCATCAAGATTCTTCGCGCGAAGCTTTTCCTGCGCGTTGATTAATACGTCGTTGGTTTCGGCTGCGAAGCCAATCACCAAGAGACCATTAGTCCTGGCAGAGGCAACTTCAGCCAGGATGTCGCGAGTGCGCTCGAGCGTTAGGACCAGTGAAGACCCACTTTTCTTTATCTTCGTGGCTGCCCGCTGGGCCGGTCGATAGTCCGACACGGCTGCGGCACCGATAAAAACCGTGGCCTTGGGCAGCTCTTTCATGACCGCTTCAAGCATCTCGTCTGCTGAAAGGGCTCGCGCGACACGGACTCCATTCGGGGAGTTAACGCTGGTCGCCCCGGCAACGACCGAAACCTCAGCGCCCCGACTTAGTGCGGCTTCGGCGACTGCGAATCCCATCCTTCCTGACGAACGATTGGAAATAAACCGGACAGGATCGAGTTCCTCACGGGTTGCACCGGTAGTGATCAGTAACCGTTCACCGGCTAAATCCTGGACCATTCCGCCTTGATCTAATAGTTCAAGCGCCGCAGCTACGATTCTTTCCGGGTCATTAAGTCGTCCGGGACCGATCGTTCCGCAGGCCATCTCCCCCGAGTCTGGTTCTACGATGCGGACGCCATCGTTTCGAAGCTGTGACAAATTGCGCTGTGTTGCGGGGTGGCCCCACATTGTGGGGTTCATCGCTGGCGCTAACAGGACAGGTGCGGTGCAGGCTAAATAGGTAGAGGTCAAAAAATCGTCCGCGACTCCATTGGCAAACTTAGCGATGATGTTGGCGGTTGCCGGCGCAACGATGAGAAGATCAACCGTTTGAGAGAAGGTGATATGAGCTATTGGATCGGGATTATCTAGGGCATAATCATCAACGATGACGTGGGCGCCCGAGAGTGCTCGAAACGTGAGAGGTTGAATGAACTCGGATGCGCGCTTTGTCATCGCGACGCGAACCGAACATCCGGCCCGCTGGAGTCCACGGAGAACCTCGGCAGCCTTGTACGCGGCAATTCCGCCGCTGATCCCCAGCGCGACCTTCTTAATTTCAGAACCAGGTTTTAGTGGGTTATCCGTCATCCGAGGCTAAGCCGGGCTATCTAGAAATTCAACCTCAATGTAACATTGCTGAAACCAGTGCGCAATCAGGCATAAGATCAGATTAGTTATAATCCAGGCACCGATAGAATAGATGCGCTTCGATGGCTTCGGTATCTCGTGAGGCTCGGAGCGGAAGTGCTTAAGTAAGAAGTGCTTAGGTAATGAGATACTTTCTCTCAAAATTTGCGGCAAGTGTCTTGGTCGTATCGATCCTGTTGTTAATAGCAACCTCGACTCCTGCAAACCAGGGTCGCGGTGTTGAGGAGCAGTTTGGACCAGTTGTTCGGGCTTACCTCGGCTATTTGCGAAACGAGCAAGAGGTTGTAGATGATCGGGTCAGCCGTCGCGAGGTGAGCCAGGCTTATTATCGCCGCAATTCGAATCGCATTCGCGCCCTCCGACAAACGGCAGTTCGCATCGCTCGAGAGAGTCGAAACGACT
>CAZVHN010000600.1:0-3886 GCA_964626895.1 uncultured Chloracidobacterium sp.
GTGGCGCCTTGACTGAAGAAGAAGCGGTTGAGCGGTCGGGCCTGTCGATCGCCGAGCTAAGGTCTGGTTCGTTTGTAAGAATCTTGAACAATCGGCAAAACTTGTAGTTTAGAGTTCAAGTTTTAGCTTGCTCTTTGCCCAGCAACAACCTAAAGGTTGGACTCTGAACTGCGCATATTGTCGCGGGAGGTTACATGAGAATCATTGTTAGTGTGCTGCTCCTGGTGACTATGTTGTTGGCAACCATTTCGGGAATGCAAAGACGTCTCAGTAAGCGCAATGCTGGCGATCCCGAGCTTTCGAGGAAGGTTCGCAGGTTTGCTCCCACGGTGCTGACCGCTGATACCTCTCGCCTTTCGGCAAACGACCGCAAAGCTCTGGACAAGACCATTGAGGCCGCGAAGCTCATGGATCCGCTCTTCCTGCGTCAGGTCTGGAGTGGGAACGAAGACTTGCGTCAAAAACTCGAGGCCGACATGAGCGTTTTAGGTCGTCAGCAACTGCATTACTTCATGATCAACAAAGGTCCCTGGTCGCGCATCGACAGCAATGAACCGTTCATCGAAGGTGTGCCTGCGAAGCCGCCCCACGCCACCTACTATCCTGACGACATGACGAAGGAAGAGTTCAACAACTGGGTGGCCGGGCTTTCACCGGAAGAGAAACAGAAGGCTACCGGCTTTTTCTATCTGATCCGGCGTGGCCACGATGGCAAGCTGAAAAGCGTGCCATACAGCGAAGCGTATGCGGAGTTTCTCAACCCGGCCGCGGAGTTGCTTCGCGAGGCTGCGGCGCTAACAACCAACAGGACTCTCAAAGACTTCCTGAGCAAGCGCGCTGATGCGTTTGCTTCCGACGACTACTACGCCAGCGACGTCGCCTGGATGGATCTTGATGCGCCTATAGATGTCACTATTGGGCCTTATGAAACCTACGAAGACGGGCTGTTTAGTTATAAGGCGGCGTTCGAGGCTTACGTGACGCTGCGCGACGAAGGCGAATCAGCGAAGCTGTCAAAGTTTAGTCAGTATCTGCAAGACCTTGAAAACAATCTACCCATGGATGCGCGCTACCGCAATCCCAAACTGGGCGCAGCATCTCCTATCCGCGTAGTCAATGAAGTGTTCAGTTCCGGCGAGGGCAATAGTGGCGTGCAAACCGCCGCGTTCAATCTGCCAAACGATGAACTTGTGGTGAAGGAGAAGGGCTCAAAGCGAGTGATGCTCAAGAACGTGCAGCAGGCGAAGTTTCAGAAGACCCTGATTCCGATCTCGCGCGTAGTGCTCGCTCGTCGTGACCAACCGCTGCTTTCGTTTGAATCATTCTTTACGCACATTCTCGCTCACGAATTGATGCACGGACTCGGACCCCACAACATTACAGTTGACGGTCAGGAAACCACGGTGCGCAAACAGCTAAAAGAGCTGTCCTCCGCTCTGGAAGAGGCAAAAGCCGACATCACAGGTCTGTGGGCGTTGCAATACCTGATCGATAAGGGCGTGGTGGAAAAACGCATGGAACGCTCGCTCTACACAACGTTTCTGGCCAGTGCGTTTCGCTCGGTGCGCTTCGGAATCACGGAAGCACACGGCAAAGGCATAGCGCTGCAGTTCAACTATCTAACCCACGAGGGCGCTATCGAAGTGAATGAGCGTACCGGGACGTTTAGTATCAATCAAGCGAAGATTAAGGATGCGGTGCACAAACTGACCAGCGAAATTCTCACGGTGCAGGCGGAGGGTTCCTACGAGAAGGCGAAGGCACTGCTTGATAAATATGCGGTGATCCGGCCGCCGATGAAAACGGCGCTCGATCGGTTGAAAGATGTTCCGGTGGATATCGAGCCGATATTCCCGCTGGCGAAGTAGGCGACACGTTGGGTCCTAAGATATCTGGAGCGCTCCCATCCGACCAGACACTACGTATTCATAGGGGTACACACGAAGCTGTTGACCCTGAAGCACTTACCTATACAGCCCTGCGAATTACTTTCACAATTCACAAATCCTTATGCCACCGTAAAAACCGGCCTATTGTCCCGTCTCCCAATCTTCTAGGAGCGTCGACTGGCAATCCAAGTTCCTCTCTAACCTTTTTCGCCAAATCCCGGTGCGCCCAAGGATATAACTGATATTTGAAGATCAATGCGAATCCGCCTGCTTCGATTAGATCGTGAATCCAAGACCTTGGCAGCATTCTCGCTGCGAACACCGGTCGAATACCCAACTCCTGGCACAACCTGATTTTTGTCTCGAATTCAATTCTGTCCATGTAACCCAATGTGTTCTTTACTTCCACCCCGTACCCGCAACCATCAAGCTCGAAAATAAAATCTAGGTCATGATCACTCTCGATCCAAAGCTGCGCATTGTACTCCTTCGAATCACGGCCCTTCATCACACACTGTATGCTGGCAAACGCCTCGAGAACTAGAGCCTCGCCCTGTAATCCAAGCGCAGCACCAATGTTGGAGGCCGAGTATTCGGTAACCAAGTCCACCAACTTTCCAGCCTCGCGCTTGTACTATCTGTAACTCCTGTGCCACAAGAGCTTTATAGTGCCACCGCTAATTAAACTCCGCTTCTCGGTGAGAATTGCTCCCTCAGCCTCAAGGTCGCGAATCGCGCGATTCGTTATCCAATGGAAATAGCGATCCTCATTTTGAACTTCTAGCTGCCTGGAAAAATACACTCGCTGTGGATTGCGCTCAAAAACTCCGCGCAACAACTCGCGAGCGCTTACTTCAACCGGATCCTCGGCTCCCGGGACGGAACGCTCCTCCCAATCGAGATCTTCGAACATAGGGCGCTAACCTACACCTACGCACGGCGGATAAACTTCGCGGCAATCCAGCCAAGGAGCACGAGCACCGAAAGAATCGCCCAGCCGTATCGGTCGCCATAAGTAACCCCCGGAAAGTGGCTGCTGATCATGAGGAAGACCACGGGCACTGCCATGAACGTGTTTTGCTTTGAGCGTAACTTGGCCTGAGCTGAGAGAGCGTCGTCAGGCTTTCGTCCTTCCTTGATGGCTGCGATCATTTTCTTTTGGGCCGGCAGGATTCGCATCCAGACGTTGGCGGCCATGATGGTGCCAAACATTGCGCCGACGTGGATGTAAGCGGCGCGGCCGCTGAAAACGCGTGAAAGTCCATAGCTAATCCCGACAACCATGAGATAGGCAATAACGACGAAGGCTTTTTCATTCTTTCCCAGCGGCGAGATCATCATCAGGTCGTAGACGATCCATCCCCCGATCAGCAGCCCGACTCCCAGCCCAATCGCCGCTGGCACACTAATCTCGCTCACATCCGGATCCACAAGTGCGCCGCCGCCAAGGTAGTAAGCCAGGACTAAGAGCGCCATGCCGCTCAGCCAGGTCGTTCCCGCTTCCCAGCGAAACCAGTGCAGGTGACGCGAAATGAGATCGGGAACTTTGCGCTTCTCGACTACATAAAAGCCGCCGCTATGGACCATCCAGATTTGGGCTGGAGTTCCCGTGTTGGCCACCGCCTTTTCCTCTTCGCTGAGCCGCGCATCCAGCCAGGTGAAGTAGTAGGTGGTACCAACCCACATGATGCCGGCAAAGACGTGCACCCAACGCAGAACCAGGTTGAGCCATTCACTCAGGGTTGGGTCAATAACCATTTTGTAGAACAGACTTCAGTCTGTGATCATGAGTCCCTCGACAGATCCAGGTAGTTGAGAGTTCAACCTTTAGGTTGTGCGTTACCAAGACGCAAGCTAAAGCTTGATGTTATGAAGCAAGCGCCTCCCCGGCGAGTGGTAAACTCGCCGCAGCTCTTTGACGGGAGACTGAAAGGAGGCGCTATGAGCGCAATATACATCGGCGTTGACTTTCATGCACGGCAACAAACCGTCTGCTA
>CAZVHN010000601.1:0-2488 GCA_964626895.1 uncultured Chloracidobacterium sp.
AAGCTAAAGCTTGAGATCTAAACTCAACCGACACGCCTCACTTCGAAGCGACCGTCTTTTTCTTTTCTGCAGCCGCTCGTTTCTGTAAACCTTTAGCCCAACGTTCAAGAGTAGGTTGCAAGGGCTTGAAGAGGCGTGCACGGAAAGTGTGCTTCTTCTCGTTCCAGACTTTAAGTTGCTTTTCTGTGTAGGCCCGCACAGCCGGTTCGAGCTGAGTCTTCTTAAGCGAGTGCCTAAGCGTTAGATGGTAATGCTGGCCAACCAGTGAGAAGAGGATGGCCGTCAGGTTTCCTTTGAAGGACATGCGGGGCACTATCCGTTTGTGGAACGGCTTGTTCTCAGGAAGCAGGACGCCAACCGCCACTTCGAGCCAGGGACCCTTTGGCGCTTGCCGTGGATGGTAGAGTCCGGGTAATTCGGACGCCTGGAAAGTATTCTTAAGCCTTGGGTCAGATATGAACTCTACTAGTCGAATTCTCTCAATCCCACGCGTATGTTCCCGCGGAAGGCTGTCAAAGCCATCTTCAATATGCGAGATTGTGTTCTTAGGCAGTTTTCTCTCACACTGATTCTCAATTTTTATCGGCACTATTACGGAATTCCTTTTAAGAGAAGTGAGCCCGTAATGTAGGGCAAGGCACGAACACCGTCAAGCCGCTGGGTTAGAGTCGACCGCTAAGAACGGCAATAGACGCGTACCTCGAGATTGGCCCGTCCGCCCCGGCAAGACCTTATGCGTTACGTTACGTCTGATAATATATATTATGTTCTAAGGGGCTTTGCCTCAAAAGTCGCTGTTGACCCAAAAGTAGGGTTTCTGCCCCAAAAGTCGTTTCAGAACCTCTCTCAATCCAGCCAGTCCGAACTACTTGCTGCCCGTATTGGTTTGTTTTCGGAACCGCATATCAAGATGGTTTGTTGTTTGGTTTTCGTTGATTGGCTCAAGGAAACGGAACGAGGAGTTGATGGTTGTTTTTGTCTGAGGTGTCAATGAGCCGCCACACAATTCTGTGTTGGACTAAGCCGGGTTAGAGGCTGTTTGGAGTTTGAATAGTCAACTGAAGATAGCGAGGCGAGCGGGAAAGTGGGGCCGCGGAAAGAAGCAGAGCGGTCAGGCGAGAGCTGTTGAGCCCGAGGTAGAGGAAGCCAGCCACGGAGGCTGGTTTTTTTTTTGGTTGCAGACAGAGACTTACTGGTCGCAGACAAAGTGCGGCGGAGACGGCGAGAGCAGGCGGGCCGTGGTGGAGGGGACCATTGGCAGACGAGAATAGGCAGCGACTGTAGTTTTCATGGGGTGCGACCTCTGGGAGCGAGTGGGCGCAAGAGGGTGAGCAGTCCGCGGCTTCTTTATCTTCAACCAATCTTTGCGACGCAACCCTAATCAGAGCCGCCGGCAGTGGAATTATCAAGGGCCTCGCGGATGCTGTCGCCGAGTAAGAACCAAGCGAGCATCGTGAGGGCCAGAACCGCCGAGGGGAAGACCGTGAGATGCCACGCCGTGCGTATGTAAGCCTGGTACATGCCGATCATCTGTCCCCAGGAAGCCTGCGGCGAAGGAATGCCCAGTCCCAGAAAACTGAGCCCCGCTTCGGCGAACATCGCGCCGGGGATGCCGAGCGCGAGCGCGACGATAACGGGCGTCATAGCGTTGCGCAAGAGATGTCTGGTCATGATGTGCCATATCCCGCCGCCCATCGCGCGCGAGGCGCGCACGTAGTCTGTCTCCTTGAGCGAAAGCACCTGCCCGCGCACGAGGCGCGCCATACCGATCCAGCCCGTCGCTGTCATCGCGATAATCAGATTGCCGGAGCCCGCCCCCAAAGCGACCATGAGGAGGATGTATAACAGGAGAGCGGGGAGCGACGAGAGCACGTCAATGACTCGCATCACGATGTAATCGAGCCAGCCTCCTCGCAACCCGGCTAGCGCGCCGACCGGTAAGCCGACGACGGCAATCGCCAACTGGCTCAGGACGCCGATGCTGATTGAGACGCGTGCGCCGTAAATGAGACGCGAGAGCACGTCGCGCCCCAGGTCGTCCGTGCCGAGCCAGTGCAGTGAGTTGGGCTTCTGCCATGTGGCCGTGAAATCGCCCTGATATGGGTCGTAGGGTGCGATCCAAGGCGCAAGGAGCGCGACGGCCACTTCGAAGATGATGAAACAGAGGGCGACCACGCCGATACGGTTGCCGCGGAAGCGCAGCCAGAAGAGGTACAGCCTCTTCGGTCTTTTCTTCACAGGCAATTGATGCGCTGTGTGCGCTGTTGCCGCCACCTCACTTCCCCTTCGTCAGAGTCACCCTAGGATCTGCGAGCGCATAGAGCAGGTCGGTGACGAGATAGGCGGCGCTGATGACGGCGGTCCAGACGATAGTCGTCGCCATAATCATAGGGTAGTCGCGCTGGCCAATCGCCGTCACGAAATAGAAACCGATGCCGGGGATGCGAAAGATACTCTCGACGAAGAAGGAGCCGCTGATAAGGCCTGC
>CAZVHN010000602.1:0-3171 GCA_964626895.1 uncultured Chloracidobacterium sp.
GGCTCGTTCAGAGGAATTGTCAGCGGAGAAACCACATTGCCTACCACGTAGGCCTGGTCAGCTTCGGGGAGCGTGACGATGTCCCCTGGTTCGAGATAAGGGTTAGCGCTGGGGTGGCCCAGGAGCGTTTCGCTAAGCTTATAACTCGAAAAGGCTGAGCCGGCCTCGTCGGCGCCGGGTTTGTTACAAGCCCATGCTTGTGGCGAATGAACTACGTTGATTGTTTGCCCAGCCTTTGCGGATGGACCTTTTGCGTAAGTGAGCAATTCAAGCAGCCGGACCCGCCGCTGTAGTTCAAAACGGCTTTGGTCATTGACCGCGCCGATGATGGCAACCTGTCTGGAATGATAACCCTTGATGAATACGTCCACTTGCGGATTCCGATAAAACTTCAGGTACCTACTCGCTATTTCCTTCGCCAACTCACCTTCAGTCTGACAGGCGGCCTGTATCTCAGTATCGATCAAAGGCATGCGGATCATTCCATTGCCTTCCACGCGAACAGATTCACGTGAGAGGTTCGGACGATTGAGTATGCGTATGTCGAGCACATCGCCAGGCCCAATACGATAGCGATCGTCGGGTTCGGGAGTGGTGGCGGATGTCGCTACCGGCTGAGGGGTAACTTTGTTCGCGACAGTCTCACCGGTGGTGGCTACCGATTGCTGGGCCGGTTGCTGAGAAGGTTGCTGGCCAAAGGCCAACTGCGACGCAGCAACGCACAAAACAACCGTACAAATGTTCCTATTCATAACCACTTACCCTCCTCCCAGCCCGGTTCGGCGGGACAACAATGCCTCACGCATGTGATTCGGATGCGCCAGGTTCAGTACCGTATTACTCAATAGAACTAACAATTCTTCGTGTTCTCGCTTAAACTTCCCGGTCAAGGGCCGGTCATGTGTCTTAACCACGATGCCTTCTCTCACCCACTGCCAAAACTGTGTTTGAGTAGTCCAAAACTCCTTGCGGTCGCGGCAAATCACCAGCGCTGTCTTCTTCTTCTTTACCTTCTTCTTCTTGTCTGTTTTTGGGTTCATTTTTTTGTCCGGCAGCTAAGTACACCCGTGCCCTTGCATGTACTTCGAATTAGTATCCGGAAGTGGCCACACATAGTACCCCGTGGGGAAGCCTCTCTTGCGAGGCAGCATCAGGTTGTCAAAAGATCTTCCCGGGAGCGCGGGCTTCCAGCCCGCAATTGCGAGCAAGATGCTCGCGCTCCTAGGTTCACATCAGCAATCTCGATATCAACTCCGCTCGTCGCCTCACTCCAAACTTGATGAAGATATGGCGCAGATGGAACTTTACCGTCTGCTCGGTAACCTGGAGACGACTACCAATCTGGGCGTTGGTCAATCCTTCCACACAACAAAGCGCGACCTGTGCCTCTCGCCGGCTCAGGTTTCTATGCTCGACGACCCTGGTTATGACGCGCTCAAACGAATGGTTCAACTCTCCACGCTCAATTCCCGCAAACCCCTGCTCGCGGCGTCGGGCAATCACCTCTTCCGGTGGGTAGACGCGATAAGCAGCGCCCGCCTCGCGAGTCCCGTTCTCGTTGGTCTTTTGTTCGCGCTCAATACTCAATTTCGACAGTAAGCCTTCGAGGCCGCGACGAATGGTGCTGAGGCTGCGGATGCCGGTGAGGGTCATCAACCGGCGAGCGGTCAGCAATGCGGCATGCTCTGCGTTTTCATCCACTGCAAGGAGCATCGCTCGATAGAGCCGATGCTCGCCTGGAGTGTGGCTCAGCGCCACGAGGGCCATAGTGGGCCGGCCCTGGAAATGTTCGCTGTGCTCGCCTAAAGGGTAGGTTTTTGAATCTACTCCGGAGATGAGCGAGGATTTTTGGGGGAACATTCTGGTATTAGCGAAAAGTTGCTAGCGGCAGGAAGTGGAACAAACACTTTCGTTCCAGCTCTTGGCTAATGGGCCGCGAGTTGCGTTCTTAAACAGGATGGGAAACCTGGGGCGGAAGAGTACGGAAGCCTGGCTTTTCCCGGGTTCTCCTCGAGTTATCAAAATAGATTTTTCTAAACCATCCGGCCCTATCGAGGTAAAACTACTGCGGCGCCGGATGAGGCTGACTGATTGTGAGGCAAAGCCTAATTCCAACGACTACTTCTGTCAAGGAAATTATCCAAGCTTGGCGTCCACCATTTCACACCACAGATGTCCAATAGTTATGTGTGCTTCTTGTATGCGCGAGGTTCGCTGGGAAGGGACGCTGACCGCTATATCGCAGAGTGAGGCAAGAGGTTCGCCAGTCCCGCCAGTTAGCGCAATTGTTCGGCAGCTCAGCTTTCTGGCCGCCTCCGCGGCCTTGATCACATTTGCAGATGCGCCGCTCGTGCTGAGTGCGATTAAGACATCACCCTCGCCGGCAAGCGCCTGGACCTGGCGTGCGAAAACTTCTTCGTATCCGAAATCGTTGCTTAGTGCGGTAAGAGCAGAGGTGTCGGTGGTGAGGGCTATTGACGGCCAGGCGCGCCTTGGCAGCTCATATCTACCCACGAGTTCCGCGGCAATGTGCTGAGCGTCGGCAGCACTTCCGCCGTTTCCGCATAATAAAACCTTGTGACCCTGGTCCAGAGCGGCACAGATCATTTCGCCGCTACGCTCAATCTCGAGGATCCGTGTCAGGAGTAATGCCTGGATCGCGTCCAGATGTTCCTGCAGAGAACGCTGCAAAAGCGTTGCTGCCGTCAAGCTCTCTGATTTCGGCGCGTTGCCCACTCTGCAATTCACTCCGCCAAATTAGATACAATCCGCGAATCAGCGCCGGCGTGAACCTAGCGCTACTATCGCGACTCGAAAAGTTGGGGCTGGAAATTACCATATATTCTCCTGGATCGTGAATGGTGAATCGCAAATGTGATAGGGTGATGACTTCTCGTTTTTCATTGGGCCATTGCTATCCGCAGATTGCACAGATTAAGAAACGGACTGCCTAAAAACGGTGTTTGACTTCGGCGTCTTGCTGCCTAAGTGTTTCTTTGTAATCTGTGTAATCTGCGGATAGCAACGGCCCAATGAAAAATGATCCGACTATTTACCAATCACGAAATAGGGTTTAATATTTGCGGCGGGTTTAGCCTTTCATTCCTCACTTAGTCATGACCATTGCCAATTCCACTCCAATGCTGCGCCAGTACCACGAGTTAAAGCAGC
>CAZVHN010000603.1:0-6785 GCA_964626895.1 uncultured Chloracidobacterium sp.
CGAAGGAAACATGCCTGACCCTGAAGGGGTCAAATTCTCAAGCACGGTTTGACCCTTTCAGGGTCAGAAACCTTATATCCGATCATCCGTGGGCGTCGCGCAACGCTCGCCCACGGCTATTAACTTAAATCCCTTCGGGATTCGAAACACGTTGAACCTGATCTGCCTCAAAACTGACCACTCCTTAACAGCCTGAAGTCTGTTTCACTTAGCCTCCAGCACTAGCAGGGCAGTTTGCCCGCCGCCCGACGAGACGTTACAAAGCGATGAAGCCGACAAGCGAACCAAGCCGCCTTCCATCCGGTTCTGAAACAAAAAAGGATTGAAGTCCACAAACATGTCATCGCGCCTGACACTGGCGTCAGCAAACCTGGGTATGGCGACCTTCTTTACGGGAACGCGTTCCTGCACCACATAATCCCGAGCGAACGCCTGAGCGATAGTCTGCTCCCACTCACCCGAACTACATTCCCAACCCATTACCACGCCATGCCCGCCATAGTCGTCGTTCGGCTTTAGCACCAGTCGTTCTCGTTCCGTTCTCAGAATCTCACCCAACTCGCGCTCGCCATGATCGAACGAGGTGGTGCATTCACGAACAATTCGCGTCCAGGGAATGTGCCGTCGCAAAGTCTTGAGCTGAAGGTCCGTAAACAGATCCGCGTACCGCGGATCGCTGAGAATTGCAAAGCCCGCCTTCTTGTGTGCCACCTTCGCACGAAAGGAATTTGCCATGCAGACATTACGATCGCGATAAGCGCGCGACAGCGGATGAGTGTCGTCAAACCTCTCCAGGAACTCATGAATGATGACGCGTTTATAAACGATGTCGATGCGAAACGTCCCGGCCTTCAAGCGTTCGTCGTCATATTCGAGCGCGCGCGGATCGACAATAGTGGTCCGGTAGCCCGCCGATTCAAAGTATTGTTTCAACACTTCAAACTCACTTGCGGTTGCCACACCTTCCCAATCGACGATGGCAATCTGCGGACTCGGCTCCTGTCCTCCCCATTCGCGATACGTTGCCAGCAGCGAATCCAGCAACCGCACGTGAGGCCTCGGCATCCAGTGCCCGTGCTGGTCCAGGAACTTTCTCATGTGGGGCAGCTGCAGAAAAATCTTCTCGAGTTGCATCTGATCGGAGACTCCCGCGGGATTTTCGGCGTTGTACTCGAGGAACTGAAAACCTGACTCGGTCAGGTAAGCGTCGAGTCTGCTGGTAACGCACAAGGTCGAGTAGCCGGGATCGATGCGGGCCATTTGTTCTTCGGCGGGAGTTAATCCCAGGTCATTCAATAGCGGCTGGTGCTCGAGTGCCCTGGCAACCATCTTCTCGAAGGCGCCGGCGATTATTTCGGCTGCTGCCTCGATGGCTGCATATTGCGTTCGGGGGAGTATATGAGGACGCAGGAAAGGGCACGTGGGCCGATCGCCATGCAGCAGACCCAACTCTCGTTGCGCGGCCAGCAACCGGGCAAACAACTCTGGCCCAATCGTTGAATCATCCAAGATTCGGCTGTCCAGGGATTGAATGATTATTTCCAAAGGGCTGGACATTTTTTAGAAAGATAGATGGTTGGTCAGTCTAACCCTCAAAAGGAAGGCTTAAGCCCCGCTAACTTGCAGGTAAGGAAGGTGGACCCTGTCCCCGCTCTTACCGGGAAAATGAAAATCGTTTAGACCACAACTCAATTCATTCTCACCTCCAAAGGAGTTGCTCAAACAGTTGAAGCTCGAAGCTCCCAGTCGTTGCTAAGTGGCTTCCAAGCTTGAGGCGGGGACAGGGTCCGCCTTCCCGACCTGCAAATTGCCGTTAGGCCTCTTTGGGTGTTCACACAGCTTCTTAACGCTCCCGGTTCTGTTGCAAATGTCACGCTAGACATACCGGATGTCGAGCTACCTCGTATTCACTTCTTCAACAATTCTAAAACAGCCGAGGTCATCGCTTTGACTCCAGTTCGCAAAGTCGGCTCCGGCACAGGAGCAAAAAGCGGCGAATGAAGAGAAGGAAGCCCGGGACCGCCTTCCCTGCTCCGTTTGGACTGCACCGGATCTACCGCTCCGAGCCAGAACATCATCGTAGGAATCTTTTGATCCAGGCTGAAGTATCCAAAATCTTCGCTTCCCATAACCGGCGACGCCTTAACGACGTTTTCCTGGCCAAGTGCTTTCGCAAAAACGGCAGCTAATCTTTCCGTCAACACGGGGTCGTTATAGGTGGCGGTGGTGACCTCGGTCTCGCTGACTTTCACGATGGGCGCGAGCTCAGCGGGAATTCCCGCGGCGTTGGCGGTGCCTTTTGCGACGCGCTCAATCGCTGCGAGAAGTTTCTGCCGCACGTCCTCTTTGTACGCGCGGACAGTCAACTGCAGATTTACTTCATCGGGAATGATGTTGTACCTGGTGCCGCCGTGGATGGAACCCACGGTTATTACGGCCGGATCGAGCGGCGAATTCTCCCGACTGACAATTGTTTGTAAGCCCAGCACAATCTGCGCCGCCAGCACAATCGGATCCTTTGCTGACTCCGGTCTGGAACCATGCCCCCCAACACCGCGAATCTTGATATCCACACTCGTTGAACTAGCGAGTGCGTAGCCAGGCACTACACCAACCGTGCCGGCCGCAAAGTCAGGACTATCGTGAAGCGCAATGGCAAAGTCCGGTTTGGGAAATCGAGAAAAGAAGCCGTCTTTAATCATGGCCCTGGCGCCGTCAATGGTCTCCTCTGCCGGTTGGCCGACAATGATCAGCGTTCCGCGCCATTGATTTTTCAGCGAGGAGAGCATCCGCGCGGTGCCGAGCATGGAAGTCATATGAATGTCGTGACCGCAGGCGTGCATTACCCCGACTTCCAGTCCCGCGTCGTTCTTGGTTCTGACTTTGCTCGCATATGGCAGGCCAGTTTTCTCAGACACCGGCAAAGCATCCAGGTCGGTCCTTAGAAGCACAGTAGGCCCATCGCCATTTTTCATCACTGCCACTACGCCATAGCCGACCCACTCCGGTCGCTCAAATTTGCCCACCCGCTCCGTCACCGTATATCCCAGAGCCCGAAGTTGACCGGCGAAGAAGGACGAGGTCTGCTCTTCGCGGTGGGAAAGTTCCGGCGCTGCATGGAGCATCTTGTAGGTTTCGACGAGCGAGTCAATCTCGCGGCCGATCAGTGCGTCGAGCGATTGCTGTGCGGCGGTTGGGGAAGCCAGTGAACTACTTAGAATGAGAATCGCGGAAAGGACTAGACTTCGCATTGAAACTCCCGGTCTGGAATTGTTATCCATGGCTAACTCGCAAACAAGCGCGCCAATTCGCTGATTCGAGTCAGATGGTAATCGTCGTGTTCAGCCTGGAAAAATATCATATCAACGAGTCGCATTTGTACTGCGAGTCCATTTGATTCGTTCGGCCATGGGTCACCTGGTTCCCGAAGCCAAGCCTTATCGAGCAGCTTGAAAGCCCGTACGGCCGCACATTATTGGGCAGGTTGTTTCTGTTTAGCTCGCCGCTTGTAAAAATCGTGAATGTAATCCTTCTTGCCGAGTTGCCAGGGTTTCATACCGTAACGATTGGCCTCAGCCTTTGCCTGCTGGCTCGTCCAGCCATCATGAGTAATGCGGTAAATAGCAATCACCACTCCCGTGCGATCGGCTCCCTTTTTGCAGTGAACAAACAGAGGTTGGTTTTCCGGATCATTGATGGTCGCTAGCGCTTGCTCAATGTCTTTGTCGTCAGGACGACCCAGGCGGCCAAATGGAATATTGAAGTAACGTAATCCAACCGAGCGGGCGTCAGCCTCTTCTTCCTCAGCCCGACTATCATCATTGCGGAGATTGACAATCGTTTTGACTCCGAGTTTGCGGAGTAGCTGCAGGCCACCGGGTTTTGGCTGGGCGCCGCGGTAAATCGCTTCATTGACTCTGTGAAAATTGGGCAGCTCTTTGTAGCGAGTATCGTCTTGCGTGAGGCCCGGCGCAGCGAGCAATGTCAGTACCGCGCCAACAGCGAGAATTCGATTAGCCTTAATCCTCATCGACCACCTTAGATGCCTGGGTGCGGGCGAACTTTCCGGGAGATGCGGGTATTCTAAACCTAATCGCCAGGCAAGCACGAATGTGCTCTGTGGGAACTGGTGCGGTTTGGGCGCTAATTGAGTATCAATGGTGGTCTGCGTTCGGCTGGGTCAGACTAAACCAGTTGCCGGAATTGTCTTTGAAAACGGCTTCGATGCCGTAGGCTCTTTCAGCGGGCTCGGAAACAAATTGCACGCCTTTGTCTTTCAACTCCTGGTAGGTTGCGAGGCAGTCGTCGGTATTGAATACGCCGGCTCCCAATACGCCTTTTGCCAAGATCGCTCGGAGCTGAGTCGCAGTGGCCTCATCCATCAACATTCCGGGCTTCGGCTCCATCAGTACGATCTCGAAGTCCGGCTGGTCCGCAGTGTTCAGCGTAAGCCAGCGAAAATCTGTGCCTACCATGGCGTCGGTGTGAACCTTGAATCCCAACTTGTCTCGATAGAAGCTCAGCGCTTCTTCCTGATTGCTGACGAAGATTGTGGCGTGGGACATCTTTCGGATCATAGTCTGTTCTCCTGAACCAGATTCTTCCGGAGAGCTTAACGGATCCTGGAGATAATCGCGTCTAGTACCTTAGGAGGGCGCGGTTGTGTTTGTCGGACTTGATCCAGGGGCCGCGCGCTAAGCCGCTTGCCCCTGGCTACCCTCTGCCGCGCCTCCGGCGCTGGTTGAGTTGCTCCCGCGGGCCAATGATGATAATAGCACCGCTTAAGAACCACGAACTTCTCCCAAAGGGTTGAAGACTATGGCAAATAATCTTAAGCACTTTGCTGTTCATGCCGACGACGTGGACCGCGCCCGCAGCTTCTACGAGGAAACTTTCGGCTGGCAGTTCAAACCGTGGGGACCGCCGGGCTTTTATCTGATCCAAACCGGGACCGACGATGACCCCGGCGTCCAGGGTGCGCTTCAAGGGCGTCGAGAGGTTGTCCAGGGAAAGCCGATGTTTGGATTTGAGTGCACGCTCGGCGTGGAATCGATCGATGACACGATTGCCGCAGTCGAGGCCAACGGCGGAAAGATCGTGATGCCCAAGTTTCAGATTCCTACCGTGGGCACATTGATCTTCTTTGAGGACACCGAAGGAAATGTTGTCGGCGCCATGCAATACCTCTAGAAGACCCAAAAGGGCGTACGGAAATTTGCAGGTTGGGAAGGGGGCAAAGCGGAGCGCGCCCCCGCTCAAGATTCCCAGCCACTCAAAGTTGAGTTGACCATTCAAGCCCAGCGCATTTGCAGCTTGAGCGGGGGCGCGCTCCGCTTTGCCCCCTTCCTTACCTGCAACTTAGCGGGGCTTGAGCCGTCCTTCGCGGCTCAGGCTTTCAGCGAACTTAAGGTTATAATTGGTCAACAGGTAAACCCCGTGAAGAACAAGAGGAGCATTAATGCCTGAGGTCGAAAAGCGAGCCACCAACCCCAAGTTCACCGGCCGCATTTTGTTTCTAACTGAAGATACGTCGCTTATCCGCCAACAGCTCGAGGCCGAGGGCGACGAGCGCGTGCGTCTCGAAGGCCAGCTGGCGGAGCGGTTAGCTAATGAAGATTTGCCGTTGATGAGCAACATCTCGACGGACGAGATTACGCCGGGCTGGGTCTGTTTTTACTACGATGAAACGTTGGGCCAATACGTTTATGTCGGTATGCGCGAGGGAGCGGTCAAGAAAGACGAGGTGAAGAATGGCGACTTCGCAGTGGTCGTCTCCGGGCTGTCTAAAGGTTGTGGATCATCGCGGGAGACAGCGCCCTACGCCGAGAAAGCCGCGGGCATGCAGCTCGTGATAGCCAAAAGCATTGAAAAGATCTACGGTCAGAACTCGCAGAACATCGGGCTGCTAACGTCCACCGATTTCACCCTTATCGAACGCATCCGTCGCGGCGAAGAGATTCCGCTAACCGAGTTCACCAAAGGGCTCGACCCAATCGCCCAGAAGATCGTCGAACACGGCGGTCTTTTCAATTACAACAAGGCGCGCCTGGCCGGCGAAGTCTTGCCACCGCCAATCGAAACCGGTAAGCGCCCGATGACCATGGTCGAAAAGATCATTGCGCGGCATGCATTCGTGAGCACCGGCAAAATCGGCGTTGAGGCAGTGAAGCCCGGCGACGCGCTGTTTGCAATGGCCGACGTGCGTTTTTCGCATGAGTACGTAACCCCGATGGCCGAGTCGCTTTTCAAACAGGCGCTCGGACGTGACGCACGCGTCACCGAACCCGAAAGCGTCTACGCCTTTCGCGATCACCTGACGTTTCTCGCGAAGGTGATGTCGCCAAAACACCGCGAGATGGGCCTGCTCGAGAAAGCGGAAGGCCTCGCCATCACGCAGCAGAATTTTACGGCACAGCAGCAAATCAAGCTTTATGGCGAGAGTCCGGACGGCGGTTCGGAAGCAATTTGCCACAACGCCGTCGTTGAGGATCTCGCCTTGCCGGGTCAAATCGTCATCGGTACAGACTCGCACACGTGCATGGCGGGCGTTCTTGGTTGCTTCGCTTTCGGCGTCGGCTCCACGGACATGGCCAACGCCTGGTACACGAAAGACATTCGCATTAGGGTCCCGGAGACTGTCCGTTATATTTTGCAAGGAAGGAAGCGTTCGGATGTCGCGGCGAAAGATGTAATGCTCTACATCCTTGCCAGCGAATACATGAAGACGAGCAAAGGCATTGGCAAGGTGCTCGAGTTTGCCGGCGAAGATCTGAAAAATTGGCCGA
>CAZVHN010000604.1:0-2196 GCA_964626895.1 uncultured Chloracidobacterium sp.
AACAGGCCAACCTTAAGAGGTTGATAGGAATAGCTGCCGGGTCTGGCTCTGGTTCAGAACCAATCTCCGCTGACCTGGTAGAGGAGTAAAGCAACAGATCCGCAGCAAATCCGTATTTACCATTAACGATTTACCATTTACTATTCACCATTCTCTATCAACGTAGCTGACACCTGGGAGGGAAGAGTCTATGTCTGAGGAAACGTTTGATAAAGCGGCCGCTATAGCGTTGTTAAATGAGATTCTGGAAACCGAGCTGGCGGGAGTGGTGCGATACACTCATTACGCGCTCATGGTGTTTGGTCATAACCGCATTCCGATAACGAGCTGGTTGCGCGGTGAAGCAAACACCTGCCTGGAACACGCGAATCAGGCGGGCGAGTTGGTCACTCATTTTGGAGATCACCCCTCGCTAAAGATTGGCGGCCTGCTGGAGACTCATAAGCACGGGATTAACGACATCTTGCTTGAATCACTGGAAGCGGAGAAGGCAGGTTTGATCCTGTATAGGAAACTGCTTGAGCTGGTGCGCGACCGATCCGTTCTGCTGGAAGAGTACGCTCGCAGGATGATTGCGGAAGAAGAGACGCATCTGGGTGAGGTGAATAAGATGCTGCGCAAGCCGGGCGAGTTAACGCAATTCGCTACCTAAGTGGTGAGAGATAAAGAATCGCCTAGATTTCGGCTGATGGTTGATAGCTGTCGGCCCGCTGCAAACATCGGTTCTGGTTTTTTCAGTTTCGGCATAGACGTCGAAGCCATGTTCACCCCAGCTCCAGAATCGCCGACACTCAACACTGAGACAACTATCCAACCTTAGCAAAATTGCAGGTGAGGAAGGTGGGCAAAGCGCAGCGCGCACCCGCTCCAGCGTAGCGTCATCAACTTTAGTTTTCTTCAAGACTACGCCGGACTGAGTCGGCATAAGAATTGAGCAGTCTTGTAGCCTAGCCGAAAGACGCTACGCTGGAGCGGGGGCGCGCTGCGCTGCCCACCTTCCCAACCTGCGAATTTCCTCACCTTGAATGGTCAGTCCAAGGTTGAGTTGTGAAGCATCTGTAGTTCCGGCCCTGTTAGTCGTCCGCGATGCGGACTGATCAGCGCGATTATGAGAATATGACACTATCCAACATCAGCGTGCTTTGCAATCCCAACGATCTGAGTATAATGAACGGCAAAAGAAGTGAAGGACGATCGATGACTAAATATCTTCTTATCTGTAAAAGGGAAAATCGCTCCGGTTTTCCTGAAGGTGAAACCCGCAGCGAACAGTGAAGAAGTGCTGGCTGCGCTGGCAGCCCTGCAGAAGAAGTAGGTCTTCAGCGTTGCGGTGAACGTGGGAAAGAGTCCTGATCTTTTTGAAATCAATTGCGATTACTTGTAAGGCCTACGGTCAATATCCAATGATTCGGCTTCGCCTCACCTGGAGCTATACTCTTTTACCTGCCCGGTTAGACTGGCTTCGCAGCTATTGTCTGACAACCTTAAGTTCAGGAAGAGAATAATGGTTCTATGCTGAGTAAACTTTTGACGTTTGCCCTGATGATAGGGATCGTTACCGGCGCCATGGCACAAACGGGGTCAAGAACAAACTCTCGCTTCGATTTGCCTACGGGCCACTGGCCGCTGGAGAAAAGCCAGCCGATTATCGACAAGACTGAAACGATAAGGCTGGTACCGGATGTCTCGCACTTGAGCGAGGGCGAGCGGAAGGCAGTAGCAAAGCTGCTCGAAGTGGGAAAAATCTTTCAAAGCCTCTTTGAACAGCAGCGTCATTCGCAGGCGCTGACCGCCTATCGGAATCTCGTTCGGCTCGACACTCGTAATGGTTCGAGCGCTGCCACACAGAATCTGCTCACTCTCTATCGTCTGAATCAGGGGCCGATTGCCACGACGCTCGACAATAAACGTGAGGCGTTTCTGCCGGTTGACGATGTGAAGCCGGGGAAGAATGTTTATCCCTGGGGTGTGAAGAAAGAAGAGCTCGACGCGTTCCTGTCCACACATCCTGAGAAGCGAGACAGCATTCTGGATCTCCGCACGGTGATCCGGAAGCTTATGCTTGCGAACGTTCAGCACGATTTGGCTACTCTGAAAAAATATCCCGCCCTCGATACTCTCCACCCGGGTTTGCGTCAGGATTTAGAGAACATGGTGCGAGAAAGTGCGAAGCCGCCAAGAAGTCCAAAGTCCAAC
>CAZVHN010000605.1:0-5064 GCA_964626895.1 uncultured Chloracidobacterium sp.
GTAGCTCATCCTGCTCAGGGCGACCCAGACCTGCAAGCAAAGATGCTGCAAATAAATGAAAGCCTTCGCGCCATGGGTCTAAACATCGCGGTCGAAGAGATTCATTTCTACACCATCGGCCAGGGACGACCTGGTAATCGAATCCACGCGCAACAGTTTCGCTGGGTTGCGAACGATCCGCGCCGGCTCGCAGATGGAGAAAACATAACTTACCTGGTGGACCAAAGCGACGGTGCGACCGCGAGTGGCTTGACGAACGCGCAAACAGAAGCCGCTCTGGACAGTGCCCTGGCCACCTGGAAAGCAAACAGTTGTTTGAAGAAAGTCGATATTGTGAAAAGAACAGACAGTGGGGCCGATCCCGATATATTTGACGCCTTTTTCGGATTTGGCGGTTTCGGGAACCCCTTCTTAGCCGACATTGTTGAGGCTGGCTGGCTCCCTAAAGCGTATTTCGACGCCGTTGGAGGACCGGGTGGCGGGAACGGCATTCTTGCCTTCTCAGTAAGTTTCATCTTCGTGGATGGTTTCGGTAATCCGACGGACATCAACGGAGATAACCGTCTGGACACGGCCCTGAACGAAGTTTATTACAACGACAACTTCGGCAGTCCTGGCCCCAGGCTGGGCTTTCCGTGGGGGATAAATATCGTGCTTCCCGGTATTGACGTGGAGACGGTAGGCTTACACGAGAACGGTCACTCATTAGGTCTCGGTCACTTTGGCCCACCTCCAGATGCTGTGATGAATCCTGTCTACGCGGGAATTCGTCAATCTCCTCTGTCGACTGACAGCGCGGGGATGTGTTCGGTGTGGGCCTCGTGGCCGAAGTAAGGGTCTGATCCCATTTACTGTGGAAGGGCTGGCGCCGGAGGGTCGCCGGCCCTTTGTCTTTGATCCCCCGCCGAAAGTTGGTCATTGCAACGCGCGCGCTATCTGCGCCCACTCTTCAACCGTCAGAGTTTCCGCACGTCTGAGAAGATCGACCTCTGCCTGGCACAGCACAATACTTGCGCCTCCGTGCAGTTTGATTGACGCCTGCAATCCCGGCGGCGCCGAACGGAGGTTGTTGAGAATCGTTTTTCGTCGCTGCGCAAACCCCGCGCTGACGACCTGCCATAACAAACTCTCAACTTTGACTGAAACAGCAGTACGCGGCCTCACCTTCAGCCTAATCACGCTGCTCCAGACCTTCGGTATAGGACGGAATGCGCCTGGGGCTACATCAAAAAGCTTTTCAGTTTCACAGTAAGCTTCCACGACAACAGAGAGATAGCCGCGATCGGTTGAACCTGCAGGCGCGGTGATCCGCTCAACGACTTCTCGCTGCAGCATCAGGACCATTTCCGTCAAACAACTTCGCTGCTCGATTAAGCGCTGCAGAATTGCAGTAGAAATGTTGTAAGGAAGGTTGGCCACCAGACGAGCTTGATTGGCAGGCCTTATCTCGGAGCAGAAATCGGTAGTGAGTGCGTCGCCTTGAACAAGTTTGAAGTTCTCGCTCGAACCGAATCTTTCCAGCAGGGCAGCTATCAGGTTCCTATCAAACTCGATTGCCACCACAGCGCCCGCGTTTTCGACAAGTTCAGCGGTGAGCGCTCCTTTGCCCGGACCAATTTCAATAATCGTTTCATCGGACTTAGGACCTAATGCCTGAATGATGCGATCGATGATTCGGCCGTCGCTAAGAAAGTTTTGACCTAGACGTTTGGAAGGATAAGGCGCTTGATGGAGAGAAGGGGAGGCTTGGAGACGCGGGGACGCGGGGACGCGGGGACGCGGCGACTTATTTCTTATTTCCGTGTCTCCGCGTCGCCGTGTCCCCGTGTCTTTCAGCTTCATTGTTCATCCTTCTACCTTCATCCTTCATCCCTCATCCTTCATCCTTGCTCTGGGATACCCAGTCACCTCAATGTCGCGACCGCGCCGCACAACTTCCACATCCTCCAGCGCGAAGGCGTCAATCAGTTTTTCGGCGCCCTGACCGCCAATGGCGCTGGGAGCGTCTCGACCTCCAATAATTAACGGCGCCAGAAGGAACGTAACTTTGTTGACGAGCCCAGCGTCGATTAGCTTGCCGGCGACACTGGCTCCACCTTCAACGAAGACGCTTTGGAATGATCGCCTGCCGAGTTCCTCGAGAATCGCCAAGAACTCCCGGCCTTTGAGTTGATCGCTGACAATCTCAACTCCACGGGACTGCAAAGCTTCGGCCTTCGTTGTGTCGCACGACTCGCCCGCAAAGATCAAAACCGGCGCCTCTTTTGCGGTCTGCACCAGCAGAGACTCGGGCTCAATTTGCAGTCTTTCATCAAGCACGACGCGGGTGAGCGGCCTTCTCCTGGGCTTGCCAGAGCGATCAGTTAACAAAGGATTGTCGGCGAGCGCCGTGCCTGCCCCGATCAGGATTACATCGTACTCATGTCGTAACTCGTGTGCCCGCGCACGCGATTCCTCACCGGTGATCCAACGCGAATCGCCCGTGCGAGTGGCGATCTTGCCATCTAGAGACGTGGCCAGCTTCAGGTGAACAAAGGGCCGCCCGGTCTTCATGTAGTGGAAATATTTCTCGTTTACCTTCTTCGCTTCGCGAGCCATCAATCCGCTGCTGACTTCAAGGCCGGCTGAGCGCAAATGACCAAAGCCCCGTCCGGAGACCTTCGGGTTTGGATCCTCGATCGGCGCAACCAGGCGCTTTATCCCGGAGGCAATCAAAGCATCAGTGCAGGGTGGTGTCTTTCCGAAGTGGGCGTGAGGTTCAAGCGATACATATGCGGTTGCGCCCCTGGCTCTGCCTCCCGCCTGCTCAAGCGCCAGAGTCTCGGCGTGCTTTACGTCTTTGTAGACGTAGAAACCTTCCCCAATGACTTCACCTTCCGAGGTCGTGATCGCGCAGCCGACGAGAGGCCCAGGACTTACCTGACCGGTTCCATTCGCGGCCAGGGCAAGAGCACGGGCCATCATGCGATGATCCGTTTCGCTCCATTCCTCAATCGCGCCACTCGCTGTCGCTATAGTCTGTTGCACGAATTCCTATTCGAATAGCCCGTTCACGTAAAGCTCCGGATCGAAGACCACCAGATCATCGACCTTCTCACCGATGCCGGCATAACGGATAGGCAGGTTCAATTCGTTTGCTATGGCCACCGCAATTCCTCCCTTTGCCGTACCATCTAATTTGGTCAGGACAATTCCGGTGACACCCGCAACCTTGAGAAACTGTCGCGCCTGCTCCAGCCCGTTTTGGCCCGTCACCGCGTCGACGACCAGCAGAGTCTCATGAGGTGCACCCTCAACTTCCTTCCCCGCCACTCGCTTCATCTTTTCCAGCTCAGCCATCAGGTTCGCTTTGTTGTGTAGTCTGCCCGCGGTATCAACTATCAATACGTCTGAACCTCGCGACTTGGCAGCCTTAAGGGAATCAAAGAGCACTGCGGCTGGATCAGTTCCCTGCTTCTGCTGAATCAGTGGAACGCCCGTGCGTTCGGCCCAGATCGCCAACTGGTCAGAGGCAGCGGCGCGGAATGTGTCAGCGGCGCAAATAAGCACGTCGTTTCCTTCCGCCTTGATCCGCTGGGCAAGTTTGCCGATCGTCGTAGTCTTGCCGACGCCGTTCACGCCCACAACCATCATTACGTAGGGAAGCACACCCTGCGGAACTGCCGTTTCCGAGGCCACACCCTGGCTCTCTGACGCTCGCAGGATTCTTAAAAGCTCATTCTTGATTGCCTGTTTGAGCGCCTCGAGATCATTGATCTGTTTCCGGGCAATCCCGCGTCTGACTGTTTCCAGAATGTGATGTGTTGTGGCCACACCGATGTCCGCGGCAATCAATGCTTCTTCGAGTTCGTCGAGCAAATTCTCATCGATCTGCTTGAGGCCTTGGAAGACGGTGTCCAGCCGTTCTGAAAGCGACTCACGCGTGGCCGCGACAGCTCTTCGGAAACGGGTTGAGAACTCCTGCTCAAGCGCCGCCTCCTGCGCCTGTAATTCCTCCATTGAGAGGTTTAATCCCAAGATGGAAGTAGCAAACGGCGAACGACTGGGAACTGGTTTCTGCTCCAATGGATCTTCGCGCAACCGCGACTTAACCTGGGTCGATTCCGGTCTTGCTTCCTTCGTGACTGGCCCCTCCGGAACTCGAGATTCAGTCGCGATTTGAGTTCGGGTTGGAGTTGGTACGGCTCCAGTTGCGAGGGGCTCTAACACCGGTTGCTCCACCACGGCGCGCGGCGATTCTTCATGAATCACACGCTCCGGTTCCGAACTGCTCGGCAACGTAACCGGCTCGGCTTGAGGACTCTGACTGACCGGCGGTTCGTTCAGGCCCAGGGTTACAAACTGATCCTTACCTTTGCGTCTCCAAAAAAGCCCCATAAGATTTTTCCAATTGCCACTGCTGTTCGAGATGCTGGATGATTGAATTTTTGATTATAAGCGCAACAGCCGCATCCTCACAAAAAGGACGCGGCTGCTTAGAAACGGTTAGGTGCTTAAGTGCCTTTTTATTGCTATCTCGTTCCGGCTATGCTACCGGCACGGCCTCCGGCTCTGTAACCAGGTCCGGGTGGACCTCCGCAACTCGTGGTTCTGCCGGCGTTCGCTTCTTCAGCCGCACTGAGCCTGGTCGAATCTGGCCCTCGTTGCACGCTTCAGTAAAGGCGGCGACTACGCGGGCATCGTAGCGAGTGCCGACAAAACTCTGTATTCGCTCGACTGCGTCCTCAAACTTCATTGCCCGTTGGTAGGGCCTGTCCGTAGTCATAGCGTCGAAGGTGTCGGCTACTGCCACAATTAGGCCCATCATGGGAATTTCGTCGCCCATGAGTCCCTGCGGATAACCTTGGCCGTCGATCATCTCGTGATGCATGTACATCCCCGGCAGGAAATCTTTGATCGCCGGAATCTGCGACAGGATCTTGTAACCCTTCTGTGGATGCTGCTTCATTATCTCGTACTCTTCATCTGTCGGCTTTTTCAGTATGCTGTCGTCGATTCCAAAATTCTTGCCCACATCGTGGAGCAAGGCGCTGACTCCTATCTTCTCGCATTCATCTTCAGGTA
>CAZVHN010000606.1:0-1523 GCA_964626895.1 uncultured Chloracidobacterium sp.
TTCGCTTTGGAAACGTCCAGCGTGACGTCATAGTCCGCCGTCTCGGCAAGCTCGGCCTCAATGCCGGCCAGCGTGGTTAAGTCGGCCATACTTCAATCGTAATGGCCAGGCGGCAGTTCCGAAGTACGGTATGGAAGGTACAATGGGGCTTTGGTCGCTCGTGGGAACACAAGAGTTGTTTCGATGCAGGATCAACGGCAGGCAACAGACATGTCCGACAACGAGATCGAGCGGATCGTGAAGTCGGTTCTCGTGCCCCATAAACCGACCTACGACGACCTGGCAAAAACTCACGCCGACTTTCACACTCGACGCTTCGAGCAGAGCCGGAGATCCCTGCTATCGGAGCTCCGCTGCGTTACTGGAATTCCTGAACTCGCCCGCTCGCTTAAACCGGATGAGCTGTACAGACTAGTCTTGCCTGAGGGTCGAGTGCTTCAAAAAGGCAAGGACGGCCTGTTTAGCGGCGTGTTGTACGGAAAGCGTGGGCGTATAGAAGGCCATGCGAAGTTCACGCAAATCAGACCGAGCCTTATGAAAGCCGCTACGGCTGTTGGTGGTCAGGTCCTCTTGATCAGCATTGCGATGCAGCTAAACCGCATCGAAAAGGCGCTGGAGGATTTGTCCGCCGAGCTACATCGAGATCGCTTAGCCGAGATTCTTGCGGGGGTCGACCAGTTTGAGAAAGCCATGCTGTTTCAAGATCAGACCCATCGTGCAAACGCGATTTGCGACGCAGTTCCGACCCTTCACGTTGGGCTTCAAAAGACAATTCTCGAACTCGGTAGCCTGATCGCAAAGGCCCCCGACCCAACCAGCAAACTCCTGGACCACGTTGTGCCTTGGAGCGACAAAACCAAGACAGCCGCCAAGACCATGCAGATTGCCGAAGAGTCGTTTCGCGCCTCGCTGCTTGGAATAAGAACTCTGGCTGAATGCTACGCAGAGATGGGCGAAGCCGGCGCAGCCGCCAAGACTCTTTCCGACTACCTTGAGAAAGTTTTCAGTTGCGACATAAGTGCGGCAGCCGCGAAGTCGCGACTCGTTAAATTCGTCGGACCCGTTGCGCCGCAGGAACCGTGGGAAACATTCCTCAAGTGTTATCCCGCCATCAAAGAGGACCTAGAATCATTCCGTCCGACAAATGCCCTCGGTTCCCGTTCGCCGATTGAGATTGAATTCATGCCTCACGAACTGCAAGGAGATCACGATGGCAACCTGCCCGAAGTGTAAGCAACAAGAGCTGAGGCCCGGAGAGAAGCTCTGTCCCCACTGCGAAAACAAGAGGACCAGCTTCTGGGTGAAAGTCGGCCAAGGCGCAATCCTTGTCGCCAGCATAGCTGTAGCGGTTGTGTTCAAGAGGCCGCCTAAGACCTAAGAACGGATGGGCCATTCGGAGTGCGTCTGACGGTTAACCCGCAAGGCTCTTGCGGTGGATGCGGGAGAAGAAAACGGGACATCACTGATTGTTAGTCGTGCGCGGGCGACCGGGGCCGCGGAGGGTGAAATCGAGCCCTAGTCGC
>CAZVHN010000607.1:0-9324 GCA_964626895.1 uncultured Chloracidobacterium sp.
GCCTGCCTGCCCTCGAAGTCGGGCGAGATGTATTCCAGGTGGTCGATAAATGCAAAGGCGTGGGTCTTGGTCACCAAATCTTGCAGCGCATAGACCAGGCTGAGCATCAATTCCGAACAGGGACGCATGGAGGTGCTGATGTCGCAAACGACTACGAGCTTCGGCCTACGTTGATTGGATTAAAAGCAACTAGCATTAAGCAGTAGGTGCAGTTTTCTCTCGCTCGCGCTGCACCAGAATCCGACGCAAGATCTTCCCTGCCGGGCTTTTGGGAATCTCACTCACAAACTCTACCAGTCTGATTCGTTTGTGCGGGGCGACGCGCGCGGAAACAAATTCCATAATCTCAGCCGTCGTGGCCGCGCCTTTCAGAACCACGAATGCCTTAGGAACTTCACCGGCCTCCTCATCAGGACTCGGAATGACTCCCGCATCGGCGATCGCCGGGTGTGAAAGCAGAATCGCTTCGAGTTCCGCCGGCGCCACCTGTCGGCCTTTGTATTTGATCAGCTCTTTCAGCCGATCGACGACAAACAAGCGCCCGTCTTCCTCGGCATACCCGATGTCGCCGGTGCGCAACCAGCCATCCTCGCGAATCATCTCCGCGGTTGCCTGCCGGTTTCCCAGATAGCCCTTCATGACTTGCGGCCCGCGCACCCAGATTTCGCCTGTCTGGTTGGGACCGAGTTCATTGCCGGTAGCGTAGTCAACAATCTTGCACTCTGTGTTAGGCAGAAGATATCCCACCGAACCCTGCTGGTCTGGTCTGGAAGGCAGACTGGAGTGTGACAGTGGACTCACCTCGGTCAATCCATACCCATATCGGATAGGACAGTCCAGACGCGCTGAGCACGCCGCGGCGATTTCGCTCGCGAGCGGAGCCGCACCGCAATGAATGAGCCGCAGTTTTGAGAGATCGTGTTGCCCCACCTCCGGGGCCCGGGAAAGTTCCAGCACAAGTGGCGGAACCAGCGGTGCTACAGTGACGCCGTAGCGCTCGAGTGTTCGCAGGAACTGCCCCAGGTCGTAGCGCGGGAGGGTCACTATGGTAGCTCCCTGGCTGAGTCCCAGATTTACAACCACGTGTAAACCGTAGAGGTGGTACATCGGCACGACGCAGACCATCGTGTCTTTTTCAGTGACGGCGTCGCTCGGGTGAAGCTGGCACAACATGGAAACCAGATTGTGATGCGTCAGCATCACGCCCTTTGGAAAACCTGTAGTGCCGCTGGAGTAAGGCAACGCAACGAGATCATCCCGCGGACTGATTACGACTTCCGGCAGCGGGGCCTCATGTTCCAGTAAGGATGCGAATGGGACAGCGCCTTCAACATCGCCAATGACAAAGATCTGCCGGATCTTGCTGTCTTGCGCCGCCTGGCTCGCTTTAACAAGCAGTTGAGGTATCGTTAGCAGATAATTCGCGCCGGAGTCTCTCAACTGGGTTTCTACTTCGTGATCGGTAAACAGCGGCGGGACCATCGTGGTGGCGCCACCCAGCATTGCGACGGCGTGAAAAGCCAAAGCATATTCAGGAGAATTGGGACTGTAGATGGCTAGTACATCGCCTCTGCCAAAGCCGTGGCTCGCGAAACCAGCCGCCAGCTTACGTATGGTCAGGGCCAATGTCTTGTAAGTGATCGTACGTCCGCTTGATCCATCGATGAGTGCAGGTTTGTCACCAAACTCATAAGCGCGCTGCAGAACGAATTCAGCGAGTGAAGTCTCCGGAATCGTTACAGCTTCGTGAGGACTGCTGAAGATCATATCGTTTCATCTCCGTAGAGTGAGAAACCGTCCAAACGGTTCCAGAAGGTTAGCGAACGCTGCGACACCCAGCTAGAAGTCCGGCTGAAAAACAGGTGGCCGAGGGCGACACGTTTATCGCAGAAAGAGCCTTGGTTTTCACCCCGTTTGGGGTGGGATGTCTATAGCACCGGAACCTCCACCACCCTCCGGCTCCGTTCGGAGGAGCGGAGAGTATCTGAAGACTAAAGGTCTAGTTGCGTTCCGCTCCTCCGAACGGAGCTGATTAGAGGTAGCGTCGGGGTCTATAGACATCCCACTCCTACGGAGTAAAACCCCTGGCAATCGATCAAGCATATTTTGGGAACGACAGATAGCTCAACCAATGCGTCGCGATCCAGCTGCTTTTTCCGACACCCAGCTAAAGCAGGGTGTGAATGAGAAGTCGCAAGCGAAGCCTTTGTTACAGGCAACTAGTTTTCACACTCACTGCCGCCGCCATCGGCAAACGGTTCATCTCGTTCTTTGACGGCTTGCTTGAAACCAACCTCAGCCGCTCGTTTTTGAAATGCGTAACCTTCTTGAGTGTGGCGAGCGATGCCGTCGAACATCGTGGCCATGACCTGCGCCGTGTTCAGGCCCTGGGCCAGCATAGTTTGATTGATCAAGAGCTTCATCATTACCAACTGATTGATGGGAAGACGCGCTACGCGCTCGAGTAGTCGTTCGAATCGTCCGTCAAGCTTCTCAGCCGTCGGTGCTTCAGTTGCCAGGCCCCATTCGAGCGCCTGTTTTCCGGAAAGACAATCTCCGGTAAAGAGAAGCCGTTTCGCTTTCTCCACCCCGACGCGGTAGGCCCAGAGCGCGGTTGTAGGCACGCCCCATACGCGTGCAGGTGGATACCCAATCGAGGCTCGGTCCTCAATGATCAGGAGATCGGAGCAGAGCGCCATGTCAGTGCCGCCAGCTATGCAAAAACCATGAATTTTGCAGATAACTGGTTTGTCGCTGTGGAAGAGACTCATGAATCCACGGACATTACGACTCATCATGGCGTAATCAAGCAGGGGGTCCCAGGTGGCATCAGGATCATGGTTGGCGAGCTGGACCTTCAAATCCATCGGCGAACCTGTTGGCCAACTGGTTAACCCCTGCTCTAGACCGAGCCTTTGCTCGGCTGTAATCACCAGATCGTACCCTCCGCAAAAGCCTTTGCCGTTTCCTGCCAGCGCGATCACGTGGACGTTTGAATCCAGGTTGGCGCGCTCCACACAGGCTGCCAGTTCGGACGGCATCTCCAAGGTAATGCCATTGCCGCGCTCAGGACGGTTGAGCGTAATGCGAGCGATGGAGCCAGTGACTTCGTAAGTGAGTGTTTTGAGTGTCTCCATAATCAAATCCCAAATATTTTAGATTTTAGATTTTTGATTGCCGATTTGATTTCCTGTGGTGACGGCAGACAAAGGCCGAGGACGACTGTTCGCGAAATCTAAAATCACAAATCAAAAATTATCAAAAATCTAAAATCACAACATGCTCAATCGAACCCGGGTGCCAGCATGCGGGTCATCGCAGCGGGGTTCTTGATCTCCTGTTTGCGCATCCAGATGTCGGCTTCGGCAATGAGTTGCCGGCCTCGTTCGCTCCCGAGTATTTCGCCTAACCGGCGACGCGTAGCCGCTGCGTAGAGATCGATATCCGCCAAATCAAAGTTCTCGACGGCTTCTGACAGGAGGTTGACTGCTTTAGATGATTCTCCTTCCTGGTGCGCTATTCCAGCCCGCACGAGACTCGCAAAAGGTAGCGCCCAGGCGATCTTCTCTTTAGCGATGCGTTGGGCCATGTTCTCAGCCACCTTTAGACGATGTCTCTTGTCATTGCTGCTGGCCGCCGTGGCAAGGGCGGCTCGTGCTTGCAGATGCATGGCCTCAATTCTCAAAACCTGATTCCGGAGCAGCATAGACTTTTCCAGGGCATTCCACTGTCCCTGAATGTGCTTCCAGGCAACTTCGACGTCGCCCGTGTAGAGTTCTATCTGCGCCAGTGCGTGCATTGATGTGTAATGTTGCAGATGGAAACCTTCGTGCGGCCAGGCTTTAAGGGCTTCGATAACTTCGGAGCGCGCGTGTGTGGGATTATCGGCCGCCAGCCAGATGAGATTTAAACGAGTGCGCAGGTTCATTGCGGCGAAGAGATTTCCTTGCTCCAGAGCGGCGGCCAGCAGAACGGGAACACGCCGCGAGACTTCCGCAATATGCCCGAGGTTGAGCAGCGCGTTGAGCGTGAAACGATTTGCGATTGTTAGCTCCCAGGTAACCCCCGTGCACTGATCCCGCAGGACTTCGGCAGCCTGCTCGCAGAGTTCCGCAGCCTTCTTCCAGTGGCCAACCAGATAAGCGCTAACGCCGCTGGCCCAGATTGAGAGTCCAATGGCATGCGGATGCCCCACTCTCCGGGCTAGCTCCTCGGAACGCTGCGCAATTTGCAAGGCGCGCTTTCGGGTGCGTCCTCCGCGCGACGCGGTCTGGGCCGCTTCAAACGCCATCGCCCGCGCCACTCTGAAGGGTTCTCCGGCGCGCAGAGCAAGCAGCAGGTGACGGCAGTGAAAATCCGCGCCCCGGATGAGATCGACTGCTCCCAGCCCCGCCGCAACCGCCCAGCAGATATCGATTCGGAACAGATCCGCCTGGGAAATCTCGGCGGCATCGCGTTCGGTGAAGTCGAGTCCGCGCAGACGGATCTGAATGCGCTTCAGTATCAACGAAAGCAGGGCTCTCTTTGGGCCAGCGGGCAAGGTGAACCCGACAGCCGCCAGCACCGATCGTATGATCTCGAGGCCCTCCTTGATGTGACCTCCCATCAGTAACTGTTCGGCGGCGCGGCGCTTGTAATCCAGGCCCCGTGACGCCGACGTGTCATTGGCCACGTCGAGGTAAACCTGCGCGGCTTCGGCCGGCCGGCCGGCATTGGCCAGGGCTTCAGCGAGACCACGTTTGAGATCGATGAGTTCCGCTCCTCTGGAGGGCGCCAGTTCCAGGGCCCGGCGGAAGAAGGCCGAGGCGCGATCAAAAGCCAGTGCCGCAGCCGCTTTCTTTGCCGCCACTCCCGCGTGTGTGGCCGCGCGCACTCGTTCCCCCGCGCCCATGTAATGCTCGAAGAGCGCCTCGGGGTCGTCAATGCCGCGCGCTTCAAGGGCGTGGGCCAGGCGCCGGTGGATCTGGATCACGGTCGTTTGGTCAAGTTGTGATGCTAGTGTTTCTCGAATGCGATCGTGATAAAGCTCGACCGTGTGATTAGAACCACCGCTACGGAGGAACTGAGCGGCGCGCAGGGAACTTATCAGCGGCAGTTCATCGCCGGATAACCCGGCTGCCTGGTAGGCGACTTCCGGGTTAATCGGCCGCCCGGCAACAGCCAGCGCGTCAACAAACTGACGCGTTCCCTTAGGCAGATTGCGCAGCCGCGCATGGAGCATAACCCCGAGACTGATGCCGCTGGTTGCCGCTTGGTCGCTCGTGGACGCGTAGCGCGCCAGTTGCTCCAGTAGGAAAGCATTTCCCCGCGCTTCGCGAATAATCGAATTCACCACAGGTTCCATCGCGGGCACGCTTGAACCTAGCAAACGGTGCGCGAGATCGCGCGCCTCCTCTTTGTCTAAAGGTGCTACGCGTAGCTCCCGCCGGCTCTCCGTGCCCGTGCCATCAAGAAGTGTTCTGAGAAAAGGCTTGGCCTCGATATCCTCACTGCGAAAGCTGGCCACCAGCAGAAGTGGCGGCGGATCCGGAGGCCGAAGGATCTCACCCAGCAGCGTTGTGCTGTCGGCATCAGACCATTGCAGATCATCGATGTAGAGCACCAGCGGTTGGCGGTCGGAAATGCGGCCCAGCAGTTCGCGCAACGCGGCGAAGGCGCGACGTCTCAGCGTAAAGGGATCGGGGATCTCCTGTTCGCGCTGTGGAGCGTTAAAGACGGAATCAACCTGAAGCATTACCGGAAACAACCGCGCGAGCGCGAGCACGTCGCGGGGCATCGAGGCTTCCGCCTTCGCCTCGGGAAGGGCCATCAGATACTTGGTCAAGCTGTCGATCACGCCATCGAGTGCTTTGTAGGGCACAGATTCTCGTTCATAGCAGCGGCCCTCGAGTATGACCACGTCACTCTCGTGAGCTCGCAAATCGTCTAGAAAATGCCGCACCAAAGCAGTTTTGCCGACACCCGAATCGCCATGAACGTAGACCGTGACCGTCTGGCCTTGTCGCGTGGCGGTGAAAGCGTCGAGGAGTTCTCGCGTATGCCGTTCGCGGCCGATGAAGGGCACACTCTGCAGCGATGACGACGCTGGCGTTGGCATCAAAGGCTTTTTCAGAGGTCCGGTTGTGCCATGGCCCAGGATTCTCAAAACGTCTCGACCGGCGGGCCGATCTTCAGGCTTGCGACGAAGCAGGCTGACGCAGAGATCATTCAGTTCTTTCGGGACGCCTTGGACGAGCTCTGCTGGCGCCGGGGGATCTGAGCTCTGCTTGTTCATCATTACTTCAAAGAACCTTCCCGAAAAAGGAAGCCGGCCGGTAAGGGCCTGATAAAGGATCACGCCAACGCTATACCAATCGCTGGCAGTTGAAATTGGCAGTTGCGCTCCCTGTTCGGGAGACATGTAGTCTGGAGTCCCGGCCAGGCTGATGCTTTCGTGTAGTCCGCCCTCAACTTCGGCGACGAGGCCGAAATCAAGAATCACCACCCGGCCTTCTTTCGATACCAGGACGTTGGAAGGCTTAATGTCGCGATGCAGCTTCCCGGTTTCGTGCAAACCATGAAGACCCTCGGCGAGCTGACGCAGGGCGATATTCAAGCGATCGAGGTCAAGTTCTGATCTCGACAGTCTCGTGTCAATAGTAGTTTCCGAGCGCGGCTCTTCCGTAAATGCTGTACTTATCGAATCCAATTGCTGGGTTTCGGCTTCGCCATCCGCGATAGCTTCCGAATCCTGCCCGCTATCGCTCGAGGAAGACTTTAGCAGCGTGGGAGTGAGCGACGACTGACTGTGCTTGGCTTTGTACCCGGGACGCACATACTCGAGGAAATTGCCGCCCTGGACCAGTTCCATCGTGAAGAACCAGTACTGGCCATCAGACATGAACTCATAGAGCGCTACCAGATTAGGATGTGAGACGTCCGCTAGCGAGCGAAACTCATTTTTGAAACGCGAGATGTGTGTCGCTTCGGTGCGCGTGAGAGCTTTTAGCGCCACCACCTTATCCGTTTGCCGGTCGTGCGCTTCGTACACGACACCCATTGCCCCGGAGCCTAACCGCCTGCGGATCCTGAATCTCTCAGTGCCGAGAAAATCGTTTGTGATGTCGCCCATCTATAGCTAAGGAACAGAAGCTTACGGAATGACTCTGGAATTGTAAGATGAGAGTGGGCAAAGCACCAGTGCATGATATAAATTTCCAATTCACAGGCGGCATCGGCTTCCGATTCTAAAATGAAATCTTAGCCTCGGATTTACTCGGATGAACGCGGATTTCAGAAATTAGAATGGACAGCCAACTAAATGACGGTTGTTTTTTTCAGATCCGCGTTTTTCCGCGTTCATCCGCGGCCGAATTTCTTGGGTGAAAGGTGGGGACTAACATGGACTGGCGTGTCTTGCTAACAACGTTTGGTGTGATCTTTCTGGCGGAGATGGGAGACAAGACCCAGCTTGCGGCCATGACCATGGCGGCGCAGTCGAAAAAACCCTGGGCTGTCTTCATCGGAGCGGCGCTGGCGCTGACGGCTGTTTCAGCGATTGGTGTGCTGGTGGGAAGCGTGGTCGGCAATTACATTCCGCTGATCTGGGTCAAGCGAGCAGCGGCAGTCTCCTTCATAGTTATCGGCCTACTTATTCTCGCGGGCAAGTTCTAGACAGCCAGTTGCCCCGTGGAGCGCGGGCATCCTGCCCGCATAACGTGCGTCCGCACGCTGGTTTTTGCAATCGCTCAACCTTGACCTAATCTCCTTTTCGCGCTTTGCGCTCATTGCGGGCAGGATGCCCGCGCTCCAGTTTCGTGTGCGCAATCCAGACCTGCCAACTTCTCAATCGACAATTCATGAAGGCCATTGATTTGAGATCTGAGTTTATCTGAGTTCTGAGATTTGAGATCTCAGACCCACACTCATAAATGCAAGATCATTTTTGCGACCGTGAAATAAATGATCAGGCCCGTCGCATCAACCAGGGTCGTGATCAGGGGCGCGGAGAGCACGGCCGGATCTACGCCGAAGCGTTCCGCCAGGATGGGGATGAGCGCCCCGACAGTTGTGGACCAGATGCAGATCGCAAACATGGTAACCGACACCGTGAGCGCGAGCTCAATCGGCGCTTGCCACAGCAGCGCCTGGCCAAAAGCGATCGGGGCCACCATCAAGCCAACCAACATCCCGGTAGTCGCTTCGCGCAACACCACGCGCCAGGCGTGCTTAACCCCGACCTCGCCAAGCGCGAGACTGCGAATAACGGTCATCACCGTCTGCGCTCCGGCGTTGCCGCCCGTTCCAATTAGCAGCGGGATAAAAAAAGAGAGCGCCACTACTGCCGCCAGTTCAGCTTCAAAGCGATGCAGCACAGCGCTCGTTAACGTTCCCGCCACGAAAAGCAATAACAGCCAGCCAATACGCTTGCGCACCACGCGAAAGATCGGATTGTCGAAATAAGGCTTGTCCAGCGCGCCCGGCTCGACACCGGCCATGCGCAGGATGTCTTCGGTCTGTTCCTCAATCAGCACGTCGATCACGTCATCCACGGTTACGAAACCGACCACGCTGCCATCCTGCTCCAACACGGGGACCGCAAGCAGGTTGTACTTTCCGATCTTCTGCGCCACCGCTTCCTGATCATCCAGCGCGTTTACCGTTACCGGCTTGCGCCGCATCACTTCGGCAATGGGCGCATCAAGTTCGGCCATCACCAGATCCCGCAGCGAAACGGCGCCCAGCAGATGCTCGGTTTCCTCCTCGACTACATAACAGGCGTAGATAGACTCCTTCTCGCGGGCCACCGATCGGATGTGTTTGAGCGCCTCCCTCACCGTCATCTTTAGATCGAGATGTACAAACTCTGTAGTCATGATGCCGCCGGCCGTGGTGACGGGGTACTGCAACAAGTCTTCCAGCTCGGTGCGAATTTCGGGAGCGAGCTTAGGTACGATGCGGTGGCGCTGGTACTGACGCATCCTTTGGATGATGTCGGTGCGCTCGTCAGCCGAGAGGCCTGCGAGAATTTCCGCTCCGCGCGTTGGTTCCAACTCTTCGAGGATTGCTGCGCGGCGACGCATTGTGGGCTGGTCGAACACTTCAATAGTCCGTTGCACCGGCAGCATCGTGACAACTGCCGCAGCTTCCGGCACCGTCAGTTGGTTGAACAGTTCGGCCAGGTCGGCAGGGGCCAGGTCGGAGACCATGCTGCTGATGCCGACGAAGCTTTCGTCCAGGCGTAGATGGATGCGTTCCAGTAGTTTCTTCAGGTCTTGTGCCGGCAAGTGGATTCACCTCCCGAGAAAAGTTTGGCGGCCGGTTTAGCATTGGCCTCAGTTCAAT
>CAZVHN010000608.1:0-11163 GCA_964626895.1 uncultured Chloracidobacterium sp.
GGCGAAATCTCCACGATGCTGACGCTTGTCGAGTTCGATGGCGCAGCGAAGGACCGTTTCCAGATTGCGTCCACCGATGCCCGTACCTCCTACCGGACACGAGAACTCGCCACCTGAAATGAGACACACTCGCTTCGGTTCTCGCCCTGCTTGCTCCCATAGCGCGCGCACGCGCGAAACCATGAGGGCGCTACCCTCGTCTATCGGCTGTTCATTAATGTCGTACGCCACTTCGACTGCGAAACCGAGTTGTCGAGCTTCTGCGGCTGCAGCTTCAATCGCACTCCGATTATCCAGCAGAACGTAGTGTTTGTTATCTGCTATGTCGGAGTGCCCTTCATTGCTTTGAGCCTCTTGTATGGCTGTGAGAACCGAGGTCGGTAAGGACAGTCGATGGCTGTATCGCTCCACAACGTCCCTTGATTGGGGACTATTAGCGGGCGGAGGCAGGGTGGGGCCGGACGCCACGCTTGCCTCATCACCTCGATTGGTGTCGGAAATGATCAGCGTAATCTGAACTGCATTGGGTGCACGCGCTGCGAGTTTGCCGCCTTTTACTGCGGAGAAAGCACGCCGCACGGAATTGATCTCGGCTATCGAGGCACCGCAAGAGACAAGCTCGCGATTCGCTTGGCGCAGCTCCGAGAGCGTAATTCGCTCGTCACGCGGCCATTCAATCATCGCCGAACCGCCGCCGGAGATCAGGAAGACAACCAAAGCGTGCTCTTCATCAGCACGACGAAGTAAATCAAACGCAGCATGTGCGGCATCAAGGCTCGCTTGATTTGGCAACGGATGACCACCGGCAAACACACGCCAGCGCCCTGACTCTAGGGCGTGCAACTCAGGGCAATCAGATCCAGAGACGACGCCGCTGGTGATTATGTGATCAAGAATGTCACCGAGTGTGGCCGCCATGGCCGGCGCGGCCTTGCCGATTGCCACGACATGAGTTGGGCGAGTTGAGGTGTCGAAAACCGTGTCGCAGATTCTCAAGAGCGTCCCGTCGAGACTCACCGCCCGACGTAGTGCTTTACCCGCATCCACCGCACGCATTGCGGCGTCGAATATTTCCCAAGCTGCTTGTCGAAGGTTTTGCATCAGGTTGGGTATGTGTCACGCAGGGCCGTTCAAACGGTTTCAGAAGGTTACCGAAAGTTCCCGACACTCAGCTAAAGCAGTCTGTCGGAAAAGAAGCGGTCGGATCGCAGCGCATGGTTGAAGTCATTTGTAGTCCGCCTGATTGGGTTTTATCGATTACCAGGGGTTTCACTCCGTAGGAGTGAGATGTTTATAGACTCGAACGCAACGCCTCATCAACTCCGTTCGGAGGAGCGGAACGCAACTAGACCTGTAATCTTCAAGATACTTTCCGCTCCTCCAAACGGAGCCGGAGGGTGGTGGAGGTTCCCGCTGCTATAGACATCTCACGCCTAACGGGGTGAAAACCCTGGCTCGTTGCGTCCGCGATAAATGACTCGCCTTCATGCTTCTGTTTTTTCCGATAGACTCCTAAAGCAGGGTGAATGAGAAGTCGCTAGCGATGCCTTTGTTAAAGGACACTAGAAACATTTCATCCTCCAGGATTTGTCACTCAACCCTCACGAGCGACCGGAGCTTGCGAAACTTTCGATCGCTGATACCGCGCACCATCATCAGGTGCTCCGCGCGGCGAAAGTGGCCATGCTCTTTTCTGTAGGTGATGATTCGCTCGGCAAGCACCGGGCCGACGCCGGGAAGTCTTTCGAGCTCGGCGACGGAGGCGGTGTTCAGATTTATAGGCGCCAGTTTGGCCGCAGAGGTTGAAGTCTCAACTGGCTTAGTATCTGAAATATAAGTACAGGGAAGACGACTACAGGCCGTCAACCAAAAAATGAACGCAAACGAGAGGACGACAAGGAGTGTGAGAAACCTACCTGTTGCAAGATTTTGTTTCATGTATGCAAACAACACTTTGTGAAGACTTTAGAAGCGCGCCGCTCACATGTGCAATTTGCTAGAAAGGGCGAAATAATAAGGCCTTGAGCAGCAAAAACTGAAGTTGTTCACAGGCTTTTCCACAGCTGGTCGTGGAAAATGTCTCAAATCTGTGGGCGAAGGATCACGGGTGCGGACACTGCAACCGAGATCTCAGATCTGAAATTTGAGATCTGAGATCCTGAGACCGCTATTCTTCGGATCCCATCTCGTCCCACTGCGCTACCATTTCATAAGCCCGGCCCAGCACTGGTCGAGGTCGTGAGCCGTCTGCCTGGCCGATTAGTCCTTCGCGTTCCATGATGTCGAGGATTGCTGCGGCCCGCCCGTAACCAATGCGTAGTCGTCTTTGCAGCACAGAAGTTGACGCCCGTTTCATCTCCACGCAGATCCGCAGCGCCTCTTCGAAGAGCTCGTCGTGCTCGCCGTCAGAGTCTTCCAGACCCAGCGCTTCCTCCTCGGATCGAGTAATGGAGTCGTCGTAAGCGGGCAAGCCCTGGGATTTAATGTGGCTGACAATACGACCAATTTCCATCTCATCTATGTAAGCGCCGTGCACGCGAATGAGGCGCGACGTGCCAGGAGGCAGGAAAAGCATGTCGCCGCGGCCAAGCAAGTGTTCGGCTCCGTTTGTATCGATGATGGTGCGGGAATCAACTTTAGACGAGACGCGGAAAGAAATGCGAGACGGAAAATTGGCCTTGATCAGGCCGGTAATCACGTCGACCGACGGCCTCTGTGTGGCCAGCACGAGATGAATACCGACGGCGCGGGCCATCTGAGCCAGTCTGGTAATTGATTCTTCAACTTCGCGACCGGAGGTCATCATCAGATCGGCCAGCTCATCGATGATGATCACGATAAATGGCAGAGGCTTCCACGGCTCGCCCTTGTCGTCATATTCCTGGACGAGATTGCGCCGCATTATCTCCGTATTGTATCCATCGATGTTACGCACTCCCCAGCCCGCCAGGTCTTTGTAACGCTTTTCCATCTCCGAAACGGCCCACTTAAGCGAGCGCGCCGCCAATTTCGGATCGGTAATAATCGGAGTCGCGAGATGAGGAATGTCCTCGTAGAGTCCCAGCTCAAGGCGTTTCGGATCGATTAGAATGAACTTAACTTCATCCGGACGCGCGCGGTAAAGAATGGAAACGATGAGCGCGTTGACGCCCACGGATTTACCCGCACCGGTTGTTCCGGCAATTAGCAGGTGCGGCATCTTTGCCAGGTCGGCGACGTAATTCAAACCGTCTATGGTCTTGCCCAGCGCTATGGTGAGTTTCGAGCCCGACTCGCGAAACGCGCGGGATTCGATCACCTCACGCAGATAGATCGTTTCGCGCCGAGGATTGGGAACCTCGATGCCAACGTGAGGTTTGCCGGGCATCCGATCGATGCGAATCGACTCCGCTTTCAGCGCCAAACACAGATCGTCGACGAGCGAAACGACGCGTGAGTATTTCACTCCCGGGTCGGGCTTGAACTCATAGGTAGTGACCACGGGACCGGGACAAATGTGTTTGATCTGCCCGGTCACATTAAACTCTTTGCACTTCTCCGCCAGACGTGTGGCCAGACTTAGCAACTCCGCGTCAGCCTGCTCGCTCGGCGGCGGCGCTTCGTTCAGGAATTCCACCGGCGGCAGTCCGTAGTCTGTGTAACTCAGGCGCCGGGCACGATCGGCGTCGAACGGCAGTCTGCCGGCGGCGGGAGCTTCGGCTTTAGTGCGGACGACCGACACGCCCTTAACCATCTCTTCAAGTTCCGACTCCTCGTCCGCGACGGCATTGCGACCTCCGATAGGGAAAATCGAGCGTCTACCCGACCGACTTTCCACAACCGTGGCGCCCGCCATCCCCGCGGCCACAGCGGCAGCTCTTGCGGGTTCGCTGGTGGCGGCAACGGAGCCTTGCGGCGCCTTATCCGTCTCGCCTCTGATCACTCCGGCAGTATTGGCAACGCTTAACCCGTTCGGCTGCTTCATAAACTCGGCAACGCGATCGGCTGGACTCAAGTCCCGGCTAACTCTGAGGGCGTTGCGCGCGGCTTCCTGTTCCGCTTGCAGGGCCAATTTCTTTTCCTTGCGCAAGAGCGCCTCTTCGCGTCGAGTCTGGCGCCAGGCTCTGAATCGAGCAGGGGCCGCGCGCAGGAAGGCGAAGCGATCGCCAGTTGCCGCCACAAGTTTTTCGTACAACCCAACAAACGAGAAATTAGTAGCCAACAGTAATCCCGTTGCGGCAGTCGCAACCAGGATTACCGTGGCTCCCACGGTGTTAAGACCGCTGGCCAGTGTTTGCGCGACAACAGTTCCGACCAAACCTCCGGGCTGCACACTGGCGTCAAAGAGAGGACTTAGTTGTGATATGGAAAGCAGCGCGGAGGCAGAGAGAACTAAAATTAACAGCCCGAGCAGCGGGTAGAAAGGTGCACTAATTCTTTGTGTGCGAAAACGCCGCCACGCCGCGGCAAACAATAGTAGCGGCAACAGGAAGGCAGCGATACCAATCGCCTGGAACAGCGCCGCAGCGACGTTGGCGCCAATCGCGCCGGCCCAGTTGCGTGTTTCAGATCCTCCGGCGGAGTTCCACGAAGGGTCGTTGGGGAAAAATGCCGCGGATATAAGGCACAGGGAAAGAAGCAGGCCCAAGGCAAGAAGCAAGATTGCAATGATCTCGTTTCGCCTACTGTTCCGCAGGGTTATTATCCGGGGCTTCTCTTCCATCTGTGTAGTTGCCATGGAAACTCCAGAGTGCCGCAGGAAATTCAGAATCCAGGTTGCGAGCCGAACATAATCACACGAAACTAAGAGTCTGAACCAAAACTAATCAGGCCGCCTTCCTTGCCAGCAGGTACGCTTTGATAAAGTCGTCCAAATCGCCTGCCAGCACGGCGTCAACATTCCCTTTCTCCAATTTCGTCCGCGTGTCCTTTACCAACCGGTAGGGGGCGAGCACGTAGCTTCTGATCTGCGACCCAAATGAAATCTCAGCCTTGTTTGATTCCAACTCAGCATGATCGGCTCGACGCTTCTCGAGCTCGAGTTCGTAAAGCCGGGATCTCAAAACCTGCATCGCGACCGCACGATTCTGATGTTGGGAACGCTGGTTTTGGCACTGAACAACGATGCCGGTAGGCATGTGCGTTATGCGGACTGCGGAATCTGTGGTGTTGATGTGCTGGCCACCGGCACCCGTGGCGCGATAAGTGTCGACTCGAAGGTCCTTTTCCTGGATGTCTACCTCGATGTTCTCGTCGATCTCAGGATAGACAAAAAGGGAAGCAAATGAAGTGTGTCGCCGGGCCGCTTGGTCAAAAGGTGAAATGCGAACCAGCCTGTGCACCCCGGCTTCGGCTGCGAGCAATCCGTAGGCATATTCGCCTTCCACCTGGAACGTAACGCTTTTCAGACCCGCTTCTTCGCCGGGTTGGTAATCAATGATCTCTGTTTTAAAGCCCCGCTGTTCGGCCCACTTCAGATACATGCGCAGTAACATCTCAGCCCAGTCCTGCGATTCGGTGCCGCCTGCGCCGGGATGAATCGTGCAGATGGCCGGGAGATGATCGTTCTCGCCGGCCAGCAGCATCTCTGTTTCTGCCTGGCTTAGGTCATGTTCCAGACGCTCGACCAGCGAGCGCAACTCTTTCAATGACTCTTCGTCCTCCTCGGCAAATTCAAAAAGCACTCCCGCATCCGCAATCTGCGATTCAAAGTGTTCCTGGCGCTGGACCTTCTTCTCCAGGATGCTGCGTTTTTGCAGCAATTTCTGCGCGGCCTCCTGATCGCTCCAGAAATCCGGTGAAGAGGCCTGATCCTCGATTCGCTTTAACTCTTCGCGGCTTGCGGCAACATCAAAGAAACCTCCCGAGTTGCTCGACGCGCATGCGAAGGTCATCATACGACGTTCTCAAATCCTGTATTGATAAAGTTTCGATCATCCTTAACCTCGACTCCCTAATTTGCGCCGCCCAAAAGTGGCGGCAAACACCAGGACGCTGATAGCGGTACTGAACGCCACAAACAAGTCGCCACGCCTGGAGTAAAAAGTACTGGCGTTCTCATTCCGGCCGATCCTCCAGATACGAACGGCAGTCTGAAAGCCCTCGGTTGCGTCTTTCACTTCGCCCCCCGGAGTGATGTACGCGGTTATCCCCGAATTCGTCACCCGCAAGATGGGTCGTCCATTTTCGACTGCGCGAAAGACCACGTTGGCCAGGTGTTGCCGCATCACTGCTGTGGGACCAAGGTACCCATCGTTGGAGATATTGATCAGCACATCTGCCCCGTCTTGTGTGAATCTTCGCGCAATGGACGGGTAAGCCGATTCAACGCAAATAAAAACTCCTGCGCGGACGTCACCCAACTTCATTAGCGTGTATTTCGTGCCAGGTGTGAAATCCCCAACGATTGTTCCCACCATACTCGCCCCCGGCATCCAGCGCGGTAGCGGCACATACTCGCCAAATGGCATCAAGCGAATCTTATCATACTGAGCGATCAGACCGCCCTGCTGATTAACCATCACGGCGGAGTTGTAAATGCCATCATTCGGTGCCGCTTCCTGTGAATTGAAAAGCACGGCAGTCTGGTTAGCTGTCGCAAACCTCACCAGGAGTTCTCGCAACTGCGAATCATTTCCGTAAGCGAAGTTCATCGGCGACTCAGGCCAGATCACGAGCCGAGGTGTTCCATCGTTTGGAAGTTGCTTCAAAGCCGTTTCGCTCATTGACACATGCCGGTCACTCAGGACCCGCATCTCCTCGTTTGATTTGACGATATCCATTGGCACGTTTGGCTGCAAAGCTACCACTACAGCCGCCAGCGCTTGGGAATTTGAATCCGGCGGTGAAGATTGGGATGCAACCATCACAAGTGCGACGCTCAGAAAAACCAGCCCCGTCACTATCACAGACCTCGCGTTGCGCTTTAGAACCAAGAATGCAACCGCGGCGCTTATGACAACAATCATGAACCCGACGGCATATACACCTCCCCAACGCGCTGGCTGAATCAACATTGGTTGATAAGCCTGTGAGTAACCGAGTGCATTCCAGAGCTGGCCCGTTAGACCAAGTCTGCCCCACTCAAGCGCGGACCAGATCAAGGGAGCAAGGAACAGGGCCCTGGTTCCCCACGCCTGAATCGCGCGCGCGAGCACGAGGGCAAAAACTCCGGGAAACAGCCCCACGAAGATCGGTACTGGAGCCAGCAGAAGATAGGCTGCCCACCGAGGTATTCCACCGTACTGAATCATTGAGTACGTTAGCCAGTAACAGGAGCCGTAAAAGAACACAGCACCGGTTAGCCAGCCCAGAAAGAATGATCGTCGCGGAGAAGGTCTGAGTGCGATTACGACGAGAAGGGGCACCAGTCCCAACCACGCGAGTGGCCAGTAACCAGAATTCGGAAATGAAAGTATGAGTAGAACTGAGGAGGCGATAGCAGCTACCCCGTCAGTGAGAGCGGAGGCTCTCAACCGGTCAGGCGTTACGGAGGAGGAATCGCCATCTTCATTCTCGCGGGCTTTACTCGCGCGCGTAGTTGTAGAAACCGCATCCTGCATTGCCCGCGAGTTTATCAAAGGTAGCGGTAAACACGATCCACGAAATCTCACGAAATGACACCAATAGGACTTCGTGTAGGTTAGTGTGATTTCGTGGATCGTCCTGTAGATCGAAATTGGAGATCTCTCCCAAAAATATTTTTTTAAGCTTGGGTTTGGCTTGCTGATTACGACTCAAAACGGCGAGTTCAGACGCGAAAACGACAGAAAACGTCACCGTCGAAGTGACAAATTCCGTCCCGGCGTAAAGAGTTGGAATTGAGTAGGTGCGAGTTTCGCCCTGAGCTTGGCAGAATGTGCATCAGCCGTCCAGGGAAGAAGTAGCCAATGCCAGGGGAATAATCAGGCCTTAAATGCGGGAGAACCCAGCCATTTCTGACTGGGTTCACATTTCGGGGGGCTTAACTGAAGGGTTGCTCGGCGGGTGGCTGGCGCAGCGGCAGGCGGCGCTCAGAGGGAGATGGCGGCGGGGGCACGTTTTTGACTTTACTTTGGTCTCCCGTGCATGCCGGGGTGTTTAGAGCACCTCCTGTGCCAGCGAGGAGCTTTCTCTGAAGATGACGCTAGATTCAGCGTTAGCTCGAATGAAATTGCAGGGGGCTGCCGCTTAAAAAGGACTAACTCTTACAGAGTAAAGAATGCATGCAAAATAATCAGAGTCTAAATGCGGGAAACCCAGTCATCGCTGACTGGGTTCATTTTCGGTTGGAGTGACTGAAGGATTGCTCGGCGGGGGCTGGCGCAGCGGCAGGCGGCGCTCAGAGGAAAGTTGGCGGCGGGGGCACGTTTTGACTTTACTTTGGTCTCCCGTGCTTGCCGAGATTCCTTTGAGCACCTGCTGTGCCATAGAAAAAGACTTTCTGGAAATCGGAGGCGATTGGTTGTTAGGAGGGGAGTGGCACGGGTAAGAAATGAAGCTCAAAGCCGGAACTCTTCGACGCGTAGCGGCGGCGTGAGTTTAGCCCCGTCTTTCAAGGCCGGGAAAACACAGCTTACAAGGAGGGTATTTGGAATCTCCTGATACCCGGCCCTAAAAGACCGGGCTAAGCTCAGTCGTCGCTACGCGACGCACGCCGTCGAAGCCCATGAAGCTAGGCCTAACGCTGAACCACGAAAAGGTGCCCGCTCAATCCCACGACTTGGACAATCGTGTTCGACGCGATGTTGGTGCCGTCAGCAGAGCGAGCACGCCACAGTTCGCCATGAATTAACACAGTACCTTCGGGAGCCAACGGCGAGTCGACCTGCGCGCGGGAACCAATTAACCGTATATCGCTGGTTGCAGATTTTTTGTGCCTGGACATGGCAGCCACGATGACGAGTACCGCGAGGCAGGCGCCGACGATGAAGATGATTAAAACCCAGCTCATAGGACGGTTGCTACTAGTTCTTGCCCATGGTGACCTGCCGTTGCAGCGCAATTGCCTCTTGGTTGTTCGCATCGATGGTCATCGCGCTGGAAGCATATTTCGTTGCTTCGCCGCGATCACCGCGCTCCAGGAAGATCCGGCCCAGCAGGATATGAGCGTCGATCAGTTTGGGATCCCAGAAGATGGCAGTCTTGAGCGCGGCGATTGCCGCTTCTTGATCGCCGCGGCGCTGGTTAATCCGGCCACTCAGGAGATAGGCCTCAGCGTTAGTCGGTTCCATCATCACTACCCGATGCAACTCGGGCAGCGCCTCATCGTCTCGTCCAGCCTGATAGAGGTCACGTGCCTTAACGAGCAGGTCTTGCGTCGCTGAGCCCGCATCAACATTGGCGGCGACGGCCTTTTTGCGCATCAAGTCAGACACATCGTCCCGACTCAAAACATCGCGCATCCGCAGCGAGACATTGCTGGTGGTTTGAGCTTTCTGCCACTCGGTCTGCCACTTCGCATATGTCTGCAGGTAACGCCTGGCCTGATCGTCCGCGGCCGTGGCGGCTTCAGTCTTCCCGATCTTCTCGAGGGCCTTCGCGAAAAGGAAGTACGCCTGGCCGTCTCTCGGGTTAGCCGTGATCACAGGGCGTAACTGCTCCGCGACCTCGCCATACTTTCCTGCTAGAAACAATGAGTAAGCGTAGTTGAAGTGCACCATCTGGTCTTCAGGCGCGGACTCGGCTGCACGAGCCAGGAAGGATGTGCCTTGCTCGAGCAGTCGTGCGCGTTCCGCCTCTTTCTTTTCCTCGCGCGAAGCCTGAACGGCGACAGCTCCAGCGTTGTTGTAGATTCCGATCAGAGGCATTTCCGTCGAGAGCGGCACAAGGGAGGCCAACGCATGTCCGAGGTCTCCGAGTTTCGCGTAACCGAGTCCCGCGTAGAATGCAGCTTCAGTGTAGTGCGGATCTTTCTTCTGCAGCTTGGTGAAGTATTCGGTGGCTTCTTTCCACTTTCCCTCAATCATATGAAACCGGCCCAGCTCAAAGGCCGCCTGCGAATATACCGCACCACCATTGGCATCACCGTAAAAACGCAGCGCATTCTTCAGATAATTTGCCCGCTTGGGATCGCGCTCGCTCAACTGCACGCCTTTGACGTACGCCTCGAACGCTCGCTGCGGAATCTTCGTAGCTTCCTGCACCAGTTGGTTCTGTGAAAACGGCAGGGCCTTATCGCGTTGGTAGAGGATCTGATAGGCAATTCGACCCTGAATATTCTGGAGTGTGGTAAGCAGGCCGCCAAAATCAAAAGGCCTGGTGATCCAGGTGCCATCCTGCATCTCGCCGAGAACGCGTCCTTCGTTCACTCTGATCACGCGAGCGGTACCCTGCACATAAGCTTCGGCGGATGACTTGTCTTTTTCCGCTTTGGCATCACCCGAGTTGGAGGTTTCCGGCGCTGGTGTTACGGAATAAGTTCCAATCACGATCATCGTGGCTTTCGCCTCACGGGCCAGCTTGATCGCGGTAGCGCGCGAAGGGATCACCGTCGAAGGCAAGCGCAAACGCTGGTAGGCGAGTTCGCGTTCGTCATTAGAGACGACGATCAGGCCTGGCTTGTTTAGCAGTTCCGCCACGGAGTTCGCAAAACTCTCTCCGACCCAATTGTATTCCGGTCGATTCGAGGTATTTTCGAAAGAGAGCACCATCACGACGTCGGCCCCGGCCGGCGTCTGACCGAAGGCCGGGAGCCCCGACAGGGTTACAAATAGCGCGAGTGCCGGCGCCAGAAATAGGTTTCTAAAAGAAGTAGTTCGCATGAAAATTCAACAATCCTTAATGAATCTGAGGCTCAGGGCCAATCGGCCGCGGGGTATGATGCCGAGGTCATACCTGCGGTTGGTCAGCCCCGCGGTCCTTGGCAAGTCAGCCAACTGCGTAAATTAATGGGTGCTAGCCTTCGCTCGGCAAGCGTCGCCCGGATGCAATGCTCGCACTTGATTACGGAACTTTAACAGAAAGTGAGCAACGGCAGAAAGAGCGGGATACGAAACGAACAGCGCCTTTAAAAAATTCTGGCTCACATTGAGAATGGCGCCATCTGACCTCAGAGCGCCGCTAAATTGGACGCATCAGAGTCGTGCGGAGTCTGGGAAGGCCGGGCAAACGTAGAGATTTCTCGACATAGGGAACTTTTCTGTAGTAAATTGAATTGCCTGGCCCTGACCTACCTGGGCCCAAGACCTACTCCATCCTGCCGCA
>CAZVHN010000609.1:0-2612 GCA_964626895.1 uncultured Chloracidobacterium sp.
TTTGCGTCGTGCTGCCACCATCAGCCTGGCAGAGTCGCTGATACAACCAGACTTCGATCAACCCAACGTTTCCGACAGGTCGGAACTAGCTGCTGCCCTCTCTGAACTAGCCGCGAGTGCCGGTTTGCTCCGGCAAAAAAGATGGTCAGTGACCTTGCCGGGAGCCACAACCCGCAGCCTGATCCTGACGCTCGAGTCTCGTCCGGGCTCTCAGCGCGAGTTGGAAGAAGTCCTGGCATGGAAGATGGATCGTGGCTTTGGTGTCCCGCTGGATGAGCTTTCGGTCTCGCGGGAAGCACTTCCGAAAGATCCGCAGGGAAGAGATCGCTATCTGGTTGTCGCCACAAGAGTAGCGGTGCTTGAAGAATATGAGAACGTCTTCAGCGCCATTGGCTGGCGCGCCGGCCTGATTCTTCCACGCCATCTGGGGGAAGCTCAGTGGCTGACGAGCAATGGCTTTAGAGGCGATACACTATTGGTCAGCTCTTCGGAAGAGGGATTCACTGCCATAGTGTTTCGGGACAAGCAGCCAATAATCTTGCGCAGTATCCTGTGTGAGGAAGAGGAACGGGAGGACGAGTTTTACCGGCTGTTACTTTTCTACCGTGATCGCCGTGCCACGGACGCCGCCGAGGCCAGCCAAATGTTGTCTGGTCTGCTGGTCACCGGCAATGGCTTCAGCAAAGCCCGGGCAAGCGAAATCGTTAACGAAACGCTGGGAGGGGACCTTCGCGCACTTGAAGCAGAAGACCTCGGCCTGCATCTTCCTACTAGAGACTTAAGTTTTGACGCCATTGCCGCGCCCGCAGGACTGGCCGCGCTGTCGTTGTAGAGGAAAGAGTCGGGAGTCAGGCGTCAGCGGACTTGAGACTCCAGACTCTGGACTTTAGACTCCCGACTTTCAGCTTGAAACATTCCTGGTTCTCCAAACGTAACACCCGAGCATCATGAGCATGAATGCATCCCCTACCCTTTGGAAAGACGCTACCGACCGTGATTTAGTGGCCACGGCCACTACCGGTGTTGAAGGCAGTTTCGAGGAGCTCGTTAGGCGATACCAGCGCCCGATTTCAGCCTATGTCTACCGGATGGTTGGCGACTATGAGGCGGCCCTCGACTTAACTCAGGAGATTTTCATCAAGGTCTACGGTTCGCTGGCGCGTTACCGTTCCGAATTCAAGTTTTCAACGTGGATCTACAAGATCGCACACAATTCGGCTGTCGATCACCTGCGGCGAAACGCTGGACGCGAGCGATCGCTGAGCAGCGGAATAGAGGGTGATCAATACGAATTGCCGATCGAGAGTGGCAGCCTGAGCCCGGAGCAGGAGAGTGAGCGAAGAGAACGGAGGCTGGAGATCGAAGCCGTGGTCCGATCGCTTCCAAACGCTTACCGGGAATTGATTGTGTTGCGTCATTCCCAGGATCTTACGTATGAGGAAATCGTCGAAGTCACGAGGTTGCCGCTGGGAACAGTTAAGAACCGTTTGTTCAGAGCGCGTGAAATGATGAGGCAGCAGTTTATCGGCCGTGGCATTACGAGCATGTGATCGGGCTATGTTGATGGATAATGGCAATCATCTGTGGCAGGAAGAACAGATCGCCTCTTATCTTGACGGCGAGCTCGACACGTCAGCGAGCGCGCTCTTTGAAGAGCACTTGTTGGACTGCCGAGTGTGCAATGCGGAGCTGAACGCGCAACGACTCTTCATGCGTGAGCTCGACGCCACCCTCACGCTGGCTCCTGATCTTCCCGTGCCCAGCAACTTCGCCCAGATTGTCGCGGCCCGCGCCGAAAGCGATATGAGCGGCGTGCGTGATGGCAGCGAACATAAGCGGGCCCTTCGGTTCTGTCTGATTCTCGCGCTTGCATCATTTGCCCTGCTTGGTGCGGCTACGAGCAAAGCAGTGTTTTTCAGTGGGCAGACAGTGGCCAATCAGATTTTCGGAATCTTTGGGTTGCTTTGGACGACGCTGTACGATGCTGCAGTCGGCCTGACGGTAATTTCGCGAGTTATCAGCGGCGGGCTTATTCCAGAGTCGCCGTTCGCTGGTTTAGCCGCGCTTTTGCTGGCTCTCGGCGTCGTGTTGCTCTCACTCCTGATCTCCAGCTATCACAGACATCACGAGATGCGATTTTCCGAGTAGTGAGTCGTATTACATGGGGATCACTTCAGCATTAACTGTGAACGACTTGGTGCTACCTAACCGCTACGACCAATTCCACCACCCCAAGCGGGATGCCCGATTGGGGACCCCGGTCCTGATCCAGCTAATGAGCACCCCAGTGGGTATGGCACCCCAGCCGAGATGCTCGGCCGGGGACCCCGCGCTGACCGGCTGGGGACCCCGCATCTATCGGGCCAGCGGCTTGTTGCTTTTAGTCTTGAGCATGTTCGTCGCAATTCAAGCCCAGGTAGCCACGAGTTCGCCGGCCGATGACCCCTATCTGGTTGAGGGTGTGAGCGACACCATGGCTTATGGCTTGGGCCGCTCAATAAAGATCACCGGCACCGTCAAGAATGGCGCGATTGCATTAGGAGGCGACGTCATCGTTCAGGGCACAGTAGAGGGCGATGTGGCCGCGATTGGCGGCTCAGTCATCCAGCTCG